>DASPHQ010000282.1:0-8812 GCA_035629595.1 Urbifossiella sp.
CGCCGCCCGGCCCTCGCGGAGGAAGCGATCGCGGGCGTTCTCGCCGGCCGCGACTTCGGGCCGCATCACCTTGAGCGCGACCGGGCGGCGGAGGGCGTCGTCCTCGCCGCGGAAGACGAAGCCCATGCCGCCCACGCCGAGCAGCTTGACGACGCGGTACGGGCCGAGGGTGCCGAGGTCGTCGGGCTGCGTCGGCGGGGAGAGGAACGGGAACGGCAGGGCGTCGAGGCCGGACACGCGGGCGGAGCGGTCACTGGTCTGCGTGGGATCTCGCGGCGCGGTGGCGTCCGCGTCGGCCGTGCGGTCGCGGGTGACCTCCGGGTCCGGGCGGTTGGTGGGCATCGCGGGTCCGGTCCGGGATTCGTGCGAAGTGTGAGCTTACCACCGCCCGCGCCCGCGGACAACCGTGCGACGACACGACCGATTCCGGGCCGGGAATCGTTCCAATATAGATTCCTCCAGTTGACTCAATGCTTCTGGGACTGGGTCCCCCTCTCGGCTGGAACCAAGTGAATCGGCCTGAGTTTTGACTATACCGCCTTCCGCTTCTGCTTCGGCAGAAACGACTTGAGGCGGGCGAGGTTCACCGGGTCCATCGGGTTGCCGTCGGCGTCCTCCTTCGGCGTCTCCAGGATCATCGGCGTGTCGGCGAAGCGCGGGTCGGTCACGAGGCGGCGGAACGGTTCCGTGCCCATCTCGCCGAGGCCGATGCCCGCGTGCCGGTCCACCCGGCTGCCGAGCGGCTTGAGACTGTCGTTGACGTGGAACAGGCACAGCCGCTTCAGGCCGATGAGCCGGTCGAACTGGCCGAAGGTGTCGGTGTACTCGGCGGCGGTGCCGAGCGGGTAGCCGGCGGCGAAGACGTGGCACGTATCCAGGCACACGCCGAGGCGCTCGGGCTGCTTCACGCGGTCGAGCATCGCGGCCAGTTCCTCGAACTTCGCCCCGAGGGTTGTGCCCTGCCCCGCGGTCGTTTCGAGGAGCACGCGAACCCGGTAGCCGGCGCACCGCTCCAGGATGATGTCCAGCGCCGCGACGACGCGCGACACGCCGGCCTCGACGCCGCTGCCGACGTGCGCCCCCGGGTGGGTGACGACGTAGCTGAGGCCGAGTTCCTCGGAGCGGTCGAGTTCGGCGGCGAAGGCGTCGATCGACTTCCGCCACAGCTCGTCGCCGGGGGCGGCGAGGTTGATGAGGTACGAGTCGTGGGCGGTCGGGAAGCGGACGGCGTGGTCGGCGACGGCCTTCTTGAAGGCGGCGACGGCGGCGGGGTCGAGCTTCTTCGCGGCCCAGGCGTTGGGGTTGGACGTGAACACCTGCACGGTGTCCATGCCGAGTGCGGCGGCGGCCTCGGGCGCCTTGTGAAGCCCGCCGGACACGGACAGGTGAGCGCCGAACAACGGCATGGGTACGCTCCCGAGAAAGGGTGTACCGTAGCCCGCAGATGCACGGCCGTTCAAGGCCGACCGCGCCGCGGGGGGAAAGTGCGGTAGTCGTCGCCGTCGCCGGCCGATAGAATTCTCGTGCCCGGGAACGGGCGTGGAACGCCACCTTAGCACAGTGGTAGTGCACCGCTTTCGTAAAGCGGGGGTCGTCGGTTCAAATCCGACAGGTGGCTCTCGACACAAGGGCTGTAAGCCAAAGGGTTTGCGGCCCTTGTTCGTTTCACGGGTAACCGCCAAATCGCCCCTCTGCCGCCCTATCTTCTCCTTACGACGCCGCCTTGTTGCTACTCTTCGGCACCGCCGTCCGCGAGCCCGTCATGCCCACCCCTCATACGGCGTCCGAGTACGTCCGCGGCCTCTGTTAAGTTACCCTCGATAGCTGCCCGGGGAAGCGGTGAGAATACCGCCGGGCGGAGGATACAGGCGGAGGCCCGTGCGCGCCCGGCGGTATGGCACTGAGCCTGGCACGTCCGCTGTTTGCGGATTCTTTCGGTTCCACGACGGCGCCTGTCTTGACGTCTCACGAAGTCTGCGTGTTATGCCGATGGTTCGCACCCACCCCACACGGTTTCCGCACCGCTCCGGGCTGGTTCGCAGAACCCCGGCGCGGCGCGTGATAGGCTCGGCGGTGCCGACACCCGCGCCGCGCCGACCTGGCACGGCGCCGGGGGAATCGAGGTTCGAGCCCCGGCGTCGAGGTGGTCGTCACCGCCGGGTACTGCGACGTGCCCGTCGAGGGCGGGCGGGCGGACCGCGGACTTGTTCCCGGAGGCACACGTGGCGAAGCCGCTCGCGTTCGAGTTCTGCGACCGGTCCGTCGAGGTCGGGCTCGAGAAGGTCGACCGCACGAAGCTGTACGGGTGGGTCGACGTCGAGGTCCAGGACGACGCCGGACGGCCCTGCGAACTGGCGACGCTCGTCGGCGACGGCCACTCGGTCGTCGGCAAGGGCGGCACCGCGATCGCGTACCTCACGGCCGACGGCCTGTGGACGACGCGGGCCGAGTTGCGCCCGGTCGACGCCAACGGGCAGCCCGTCACGCCCGTGAAGTCGTCGTTCGACGCGCCGATCAAACTCGACGCGACCGCCACGCCCGACGAGTTCCTCGAACACAACGTCCACCTCATCTACCAGGTCGTGCCGACGACCGGGTTCGACGAACTCCTCGCCGAGCTGACGGCCGGTACGATCTACCACTTCCCGTTCAGTTACCGCGGCGGGGTGGAGGCGTCGCCGGCGTTCCTCCTCCTCGGCGGCGACGGCACCCCGTTCCTGTGCGTCGGCGCCGCGACCGCGCTCGAGTTCGTCGGCCCGGCCGCCACCGCCCCCGCGGCCGAGGAGTCGGCCGACGCCGGCGACGAGGACGCGCTCGACTTCAGCCTGGTGTGAGGACGCCGCCGTGCCCGAGATCAGCCTGTCCGACAGCCGCGGCCGCGACGCCGCGGTGTACGCCGAGAGCGTCCGCGTTCCCGTGCGCGTGCGCTACGTCGACGAGTCCGGCCGCCAGGCCGCGACGGCGCGCGTCCTGAAGGGGACGCTCGACCGCGACTACGCGGCGCTGCTCGAAGCCGCCGGCGCGCCCGAGGCGGTCGCCGCCGCGCTCGTCGCCGGCGACCCCGAACTCGACGTCGAGGCGACCGGCGCGTTCCTCCGCGACACGTCCCGGGTGTACGTCAACTCCGAGCGCCGCGTCGTTCACGCGGTGACGCAGGTCGAGGTCGTGCGCAACCCGGATGGCTCGGAGAAACTGCGGCGGCCGAAAAAGCTCGCGGTCCCGAACGTGACGCCCGAGCAGCCGCTGCTGTGGGGCGGCAAACTGCTCCCCAAGGCCGCGGCGTTCAACAAGTACGCGATGGTGTCGAAGCTCCAGGTCGTTCACGTCAACGGCCTGACCTACGACTTCCTGTTCGGCATCGCGCGGGAGCTGGAGGCGAAGAAGAGCCTCCTCGTTCTCGGCGCCGGGCCGAAGGCGAACCAGCCGCTCGTCCTCCGCCGCGGCGCGGTGCCCTATCGCGGGTTCCTCGAAGGCCGCACCCGCGGCGCCGAGTACCTGCTCCTGCTGCACCTGTCGAACATCGAACTGAAGGCCCCCGAGGCGCAGACGCCATGAGCCTGGTCAACCGCACGAAGCTCGAAGTCAAGCTCGGCGGCTACGCCGTGGGCACCGGCGCGGCGCTCGCCGACCCGCGGCTCGTGACCCGGGCGCAGGACTACCGCCGCCACGCCGCGGGGCGGATGATCCCACTCGAACCCGGCGACATTGCAAAGCGCTTCGGCGCCGCCGACTACCACGTCAGCCTCAAGGTCGACGGCGAGTTCTCGCTCCTCGCGTACGCCGCCGGCGAGGCGCTCCTCGTGAACCCCGGCGGCACCGTCCGCGTCGGCATCCCTGCCGTCGACGAGGCGGCGGCGGCACTCAAGGCGGCCGGCGTGAAGCAGGCGCTCGTCGCCGGCGAGCTCCACTTCACGAAGGCAGCCGGCAAGCGGCCGCGCGTACACGACGTCAGCCGCGTCGCCCGCCAGCCCGGCTCGCAGGCCGAACTCGACCAGCTCGCCTTCGCCGCGTTCGACATCGTCGAGCTCGACGGCCGGCCGCCCGGCGAGGAGTTCGCGAGGACGTGGGAGCGCCTCACGGCGCTGCTCCGCGGCGGCCGGCGCGCCGGCGTCGTCGAGGCGGTGTGGCTGTCGGACGCGGCGGCGATCGAGGCGCAGTTCCGCAAGTGGGTCGAGCAGGGGGCCGAGGGCGCCGTCGTCCGCAGCGACGCGGCCGGGCGGTTCAAGTTGAAGACGCGCCACACCATCGACGCCGCCGTCGTCGGCTTCACCGAGGGGACCGACGACCGCCGGGGGATGCTCCACGACCTCCTCGTCGCCCTCGTCCGCCCGGACGGCTGCCTGCAGGTGCTCGGCCACGTCGGCGGCGGGTTCACCAACGACGAGCGGCGCGGGCTCCTCAGCGACCTCAAGGACGCCGTCGTCGAGAGCGACTACGTCGAGGTGAACGATCAGGTGGCGTACCACATGGTGCGCCCGGCGTGGGTGGTCGAGGTCAGCGTCCTCGACCTGATCGCCGAGACGACCCGCGGCCTGCCGATCAACAAGATGGCGCTCCACTGGGACGCCGCCGCGGGCCGCTACCGGGTCGTCCGCCGGCTGCCGCTGGTGGGCATGATCTCGCCGCAGTTCGTCCGCCGCCGCGACGACAAGGCCGTTCACGCCGCCGACGTCCCGCTGCGGCAGGTGACGGACCTCGTCGACGTCCCGCTCGCCGACCGCGACGCCCGGCAACTCGACCTGCCGAGGAGCGAGGTGCTCCGGCGCGAGGTCTACACGAAGCAGATGAAGGGCCAGACGATGGTCCGGAAGCTGATGATGTGGAAGACGAACAAGGACGCGGCCGGCGCCGAGTTCCCGGGGTACGTCGTCCACTACACCGACTTCAGCCCGAACCGCAAGACGCCGCTGGAGCGCGACGTGCGCGTGTCCAGTTCGCGCGACCAGATCGAGACCCTCTGGTCGGAACTCGCCGTCGAGGCGTTCGGCAAGGGGTGGACGCCGGCCGCCGCGCCGGTCACTGCCGTCGCGGAGGCGACCGGCCGAGCCCCCGAGCCCGGCGCCCCGACCGCGGGCCAGCCGGGGCCGGCGAAGAAGCGAGCGCCCGCGAAGAAAACGAAGCCGGACTGAGCTCAGACCGCGCCGCCACGGCCCGGTCACACCGGAAAAACCCGCACGACCGGCGCATTCGCGCCTCCCCACGTCTGACCGAACCGCGTAGGATGCGATGAGCTCACGAGGAGCTCTTCCTCCCGCGGCGATTCGGGGCACGACGTGACCGACGGCGACGCCCTTATCCATGCCATCCTCGCCGCCCCCGACGACGACACCCCGCGCCTGGTCTACGCCGACTGGCTCGACGACGCCGGCCACGCCGACCGCGCGGCGCTAATTCGCGTGCAGGTCGGGCTCGCGCGCGAGCCCGACGCGCGGCTGAAGGCCGAGGAAGCACTGCTGCTCGGCAGCACGAGCGGCGATCGCGTCCGGCAGCTGCGGCGCGGGTGGGCGCTGCCGCGGGCGGTGCGGCGCGCGTGGCCGCGCGGCGTCGGCGGGTGGGAGTGGCACCGGGGCTTCCCCGAGGTGTGGCACTGCCCGCTCGCGTTCTGGGAAGCCCACGGGCCGGCGATCGCCGCCGCCGGCCCCCTCCGCCGCGTGGTGCCGACCGACCGCGAGCCCGCCGCGCCGGCGGTGAACCCGCGCAAGCCGGAGCGGACGTGGTTCCGCGACGACGCCGGGTGGGTCGAGCCGCCGGCCGACGCCTGCCTCCTGCCGCCCGCCGTGTTCGACCTCCTCGATGCGGACGCGCTCGACCTCGCGATGTTCGATCACGCGCGGACCTACGCGACCCGCGGCGCCGCGATCGACGCGGTGTCGAGCGCGTGCCTGCTCCTGTCTACCATGGCGGTTCGGGCGGGCGTGTGACGAGTCAGACGGAGCCGGCGGACCGGATCGCCGCGGCCGTCCGGCGATTCAAGGACGACGGTCTCTGGGAACTGCGCAGAGGATTTCTGAGAACCGACCGGGGTTGTAGTCGGCAGGCGGACCGGTGAACGTTTCTGGCGTTACCTCCAGGTCCGTGATCTGGTGGATCGTGAAGTTGTCCCAGAACGGCGGCGTCCGGCCCGAACTCGATTCGCCCGCGACCTGCCAGCAGTGGAGCACCCGCTCGCCGTCGTCGTTCACGAGGACGACGAGCGGGTGTACGGTCCTCGGGCAGCCCCGGTAGGTGCAGGTGACGACGTGTTGGTTGGTGATCGCACCCCGGAGGGCGGACTCGTTCGCGGTCATGTCGTGCGCCCGTCTCCGGTGGCCCCGGCGGACGACTCCGGGACACACCACGGCCCGGCGCCGACCGCCGGGGATTATCGCGGGTGGCTACTCCCGCGGCCGGCACGGCAGTATACCACGGGGCTTCGGCAAAGTGCGAACCGCGGCCGGAGGCGAGAAGCCGGCGCCGCGCCCGTCGGCTCATCGGTCACTCCGCGATTAATCGACTCCTAACCCGGACGCTCCACCCTTCGGTTGCCATGATGACACGCGCGCTCGCAATCCTGATCCTGTTCATCCCGTCACAGGCGCCCGCGCAGACCTACGCGAAGGCCGCGAAGGCCGAGGCGGCGGCGGCGGCGGAGGTCGCCAAACAGGAGCTCGTCGGCACGGCGGTCGTCGTCATCGACGGCGGGGCGGTCGTGTGGGCGCGGGGCTACGGCCACGCCGACCGTGAGGCGGGGCTCGCCGTCGACCCGGCCGCCACGCAGTTCCGCTGGGCGTCGGTCTCGAAGCCCGTCACCGCGGTCGCCGCGCTCCAACTCGTCGAGAAGGGGAACCTCGACCTCGACGCCGACGTCCGCCGCTACGTCCCGGAGTTCCCGGACCACGGCGAGAAGGTCACCGCCCGCCAGCTCCTCTGCCACCAGGGCGGCGTCGTCCACTACTCGAACGGCAAGGTCGTGAAGTCCGCCCGCGACTACGCCGACCCGCACCCGTTCGCCGACGTGGTGACCGCGCTCGACACGTTCAAGGCGTCGCCGCTCGTCCACCGGCCGGGCGAGAAGTACGCCTACTCGACCCACGGCTACGTCCTGCTCAGCGCCGTCGTCCAGCGGGCCGGCAGGCGGCCGTTCGCGGAGCAGGTGAAGGCCCGCATCGCCGACCCCCTCCGCATGACCGGGTTCCGCCCCGACTACGAGTGGGAGGCGATCCCGCACCGCGCCGCCGGGTACCGGCGCAAGGACGGCGAGATTACCCGCCGCCCGGCGGACCTCGCCCCCGACGTGAGCTGGAAACTCGGCGGCGGCGGGTACACGTCGCCGGCGACGGCGATGGCGGCGTTCGGCGTCGGCCTGCTGAACCGGAAGCTGGTGACCGAGCCGACCGAGCGGCTGATGTGGGCGCCGACGCGGCCGTCGGAGGAGCAGCCCGACCGGCCGTACGGGCTGGGGTTCGGCCTCGGCACGACGCCGGGCGGGGTGAAGTGGGTCGGCCACTCCGGGGCGCAGGAGAAGACGCGGACGGCCCTGATTCTCGACCCCGCCGGGAAGCGCGGGGTCGTGGTGATGACCAACTCGGAGTGGGCGGAACCCGGCCGCCTCGCCGCCGCGGTGCTCGACGCGATCCGATAGCGCGGAGCGGCCGGACCGGCGGCTGCGACGGGGAGGGCCTACGGCCGCCGCTCGGACTCGGGGATGTGAATCGCGGTCAGGGCGCAGCAGTCCCACGCCCGGCCGCCGCGGTTCACGTTCCACGTCACGTATAGCTTGTCCCCCGCCGGGTCCACCGCGGTACAGTACGTCCCGACCGGCGTGCCGCCGTACTTCTGCTGGTAGAACGGGTGGAGGAAGGCGATCACCTTCCGACGGCGCGTCTTCGTGTCGAACTGCACCACGGCCGTGCCGTCCTTGTCGCTGCCGCCGTGCGCCCCAGGGACGTAATACAGGTAGCGCCCGGTCGGGTCGGCGTCGAGCGACGCGACGTAGGTGTTCACCCCCGCCGCGGCCGGCCCCAGGTCCTCGACCTTCTCGGTCTTCACGTCGAAGGCGTACAGGTGGGCCTCACGCCCGCCCTGCCCCTGCGACACGGTGTAGACGATCCCCTGCGGCGTCTCCTTCGTCGCGGCCCGGATGCCGATGTCGGCGCGGAGCTTCACCGGCGGGCCGCCCGTCGCCGGGTCGAAGCGCATGAGCGTGCCCGTCTCGGCCTTGTCACTCCCGGGCGTGTAGTAGACGCGGCCGGTGGACTCGGCGAAGATCATGGCCCTCGAGGGGCCGTCCGGCTCGACGTGGAGCACCTTGCGGTTCTTGAGGTCGTAGGCGAGGAAGCGGATGCCTTCGTCGGTCACCTCGCGGCCGGCCGCGGTGCCGCCGTAGAAGATGAGCCGCTCGGGGTCGAGGACGCTGCACGGGATCGAGTGCTTCGGCACCGGCGCGTGCGCCACCACCTCCGCCTTCCCGGTCGCGGGGTGGCAGCGCATGATCCAGTCACCGGCGTAGTGGTTGGCAGTCGTGGTCGCCCCCTCGGACCCGCGGTGGGTGGCGAAGTAGAGCCAGCCGTCGCTCCCCAGGTCGAGCCAGGTATGAATCTTCCCCGGCGTGTAGTGCCCCTCGGGGAGGTTCAGCAGCCGGCGCACGTCGACCAGCTGCCTGAGCGTGCGGGCGACGGGGTCGTACTCGTAGACGAAGGCGTTCCCGCCGGGGGCGAGGTGGTCGCCGATCGCGGTGTAGTACCGGCCGTTCGCGGCGACACCGTCGCCCCAGTTCGACCACGGCCGGCCGGGGTACGTCTGCCCAGGGAAGTAAGAGAAGTCGATGGTCGGG
>DASPHQ010000283.1:0-7416 GCA_035629595.1 Urbifossiella sp.
GAGGGGCTGCCGCGCGCCCGCCGCAGTCCGCACGGGGCCGCGATCCCGGAGGCGGCGCCGTTCCTGGCGCTGTCGGGGCACGTGCGCGTCCCGTCCGACCCGCGGAGCACGCTGTACAACACCGACGCCCAGATGTTCTCCGACGCCGGGGTGCCGTGCGTGCTGTTCATGGAGAACTACGACATCAACCGCGTCGGCTACCACGACACCCACGACACGATGGGGAACATCGACCTCGACTACGGCGCGGCGGTGTGCGCCATCACCATCGAGGCCGTGGCGCGGGCGGCCGCTTCAAAAGACGCACCCCTGTGAACCGAGTCTGATGAATCCGGCGGCGTCAAGGAAAAAGTCCATTCGGGCGGAGATGATTGTTTCCGCCGCCCCCCCCACCGGGTCGCGGAAACAAGTGCTTCTGCCAGAAGAATCGCCGTCGGAGCGACGCCGCCGACTCGCGCCGCGAATCGTTGCCCGGCAAAGACTTGTGACCGGCGACAGGAACCCGCCTTCCCCTGCGTCCCGAGGCCATCATGCGTGTTGTCGGCCGGCTGGTCGCCGCCCTCCTCGGCCTACTCGGCACGACGGGCACCATCCTGTGCGCCGCTGGGCTGGTCGGCGTGTGGGTTCTTCACTCCGACCTCGTCGGCCGTGCCGACCGCGTGTTCGGCCGGGCCGAGGACCGGCTCGCGACCGCGCGGGCCGACCTCGGCCGGGTCGCCGAGCGGCTTCAACAGGCCCGCCGCGAGATCGAGGCCGTCGAGAAGCGGGACGAGAAGCTGGCCGCTCCCGCAGTGAAGCGCCACCGAACCGTGCTTCCGCCGTCCGGTGCGGCGTCCGCGTCAAACCAACTCGGGCAGGCGCGGCAGATACTCGTAACTGCGACCGAGGTCGGGCTGGTCGCGGACGGCGTGCTCGACGTGCTGGCCGAGCTCCCCGCCTCGGAGCGGGTCGGCATCGACACCGCCCGGCTGCGCGACGCTTCGGCCCAGCTCTCCGACCTGATCCGCACCGCCGACCGCCTCTCCGCCGCCCTGCCGCGCCCGGCCGACGCGCCGGACGACCACGCCGCGGGCATCGCCGACCGGGTCGGACGCGTCGCCGCCACCCTCGACGAGGCCGCGGGCAACGTGCACGGCGTCCGCGAACGGGTCGTCGACTGGCACCGCCGGACCGTCCGCGCGCTGAACATCGCCGCCGTCGTCGCCACCGCCCTCCTCGTCTGGATCGGCCTCGGGCAGGCGTGCCTGGCGAACCAGGGTGTCCGCCGGTGCTTCCGCCGCGCGGCCGCCGCGGGCGTTACCCCATCGTCGCGTACAGCATGACGACCGACCGCGCGCCGGCCCGGTAGCTCGCGCCCGGTACGACCGGGGCGGCCGACCATTCGAAGATGTCGTCCGGCGCCGGCAGTGCGGTGTCGAACCACCGCCGCCACTCCTTCCCGGGCGGCAGCTCGAACTCCAGCGGCTCCCAGTAGGCGCTCAGGATGATGTGGAACACCAGCCCCTCGTCGGGGACTTCGCCGCCGAACGCGACGGCGTGCGAGTTCGCCCCCCAGTCCGGCTGATTCAGCCGAATGCCGTGCCACGCCTTCGTCGCCCGGGCGATCGACTCGGTCAGGCTCAGCCGCCGGTCCTCGTGCATGGTGGTCCGCCGGACGCGGCGCGCGAGCAGCAGCTTCACGAACCGGTGTACGTCGGCGTGCTTCCGCACCAGCGACCAGTCGAACCAGTTGGCCTCGTTGTCGTGGCAGTAGAAGTTGTTGTTCCCGCCCTGCGTCCGCCGCACCTCGTCGCCCATCAAGATCATCGGCAGCCCGATCGACAGCAGCGTCGCGGCGTGGAAGTTCTTCACCTGCCGGTTCCGCAGCACCTCCACCGCCGGGTCGTCCGTCGGGCCTTCGACGCCGCAGTTCCAGCTCCGGTTGTCGTCCGCCCCGTCGCGGTTGTTCTCGCCGTTGGCCTCGTTGTGCTTGCCGTCGTAGCTGACCAGGTCGTTCAGGCTGAACCCGTCGTGGCAGGTCACGAAGTTGACGCTCTGCTCGGCCTCGCGCCCCTTGTGGCCGTACACCTCGGCGCTGCCGAGCATCCGGTCGGCGAACCGGGCCAGCGACCCGGGGGCGCCGCGGAAGAAGTCGCGGGCGTCGTCGCGGAACCGGCCGTTCCACTCCTTCCACGCGTCGCCGACGAAGCTGCCGACCTGGTACAGCCCGGCCGCGTCCCACGCCTCGGCGATCAGCTTCGTCCCGGCCAGCGCCGGCTCCGACTCGATGTCCCACAGCACCGGCGCGTTCGGCAGCGGCCGGCCGTCCGGCGCCCGCGACAGGATCGACGCCAGGTCGAACCGGAACCCGTCCACGTGCATCTCGGTCACCCAGTACCGAAGGCTGTCCACGATGAGCCGGCGGGCGACCGGGTGGTTGGCGTTGAACGTGTTGCCGCAGCCGGAGTAGTCCGCGTAGCGGCCGCCGCCGTCCTCCAGCATGTAGTACGTCGCGTTGTCGATGCCGCGAAAGCTGAGCGTCGGGCCGTCGTGGTTCCCCTCCGCGGTGTGGTTGAACACCACGTCGAGGATGACCTCGATGCCGGCGCGGTGGAGCGCCTTCACCATGTCGCGGAACTCGTCCACCGGGCCGAGCGGGTCGCGGCGCGAGCTGAACAGCGGGTGCGGCGAGAAGTAGTTGACCGGCTGGTAGCCCCAGTAGTTGACCCGCCCCGGCGGGCACGCGAACGGGTCGAAGGCGTGGACCGGCAGCAGCTCGACCGCGGTGACGCCGAGGTCTTGCAGGTAGGGGATCTTCTCGGCGAGGCCGGCATAACTGCCGCGGACGTGCTCCTTTAGGCCCGAACTCGGGTGGCGGGTGAAGCCGCGGACGTGCATCTCGTAGATCACGGTCCGCGCCGACGGCCGGCGCAGCGGGGCGTCGCCCTCCCAGTCGTAGGCGGCGCTGTCCACGACCACACTCTTCATCGCAGTCGCGGCGTTGTCGCCGGGCCGGCGGGCGTCCTCGGGGGTGTAAGCCGGCGGCACCACCACGCCGCGGCCGTAGGGGTCGAGGAGCACCTTGATCGGGTCGAAGCGCAGCCCGCGGGCGGGCTCGGCCGGGCCGTGGACGCGGTAGCCGTAGAGCTGCCCGGCCTTCACGCCGGGGACGAATACGTGCCAGTAGTGGTAGCTGCGGTTCGACACGGGGTCGAGCGCCACGACGCGGGAGGGGGGCGCGTCCTGGCGGTCGAAGAGGAGCAGTTCGACGCCGCTCGCGGTGCGCGAGAACAGGCTGAAGTTGCAGCCGCCGTCCGCGACGGTCGCCCCGAGGGGGGCGGGCTGACCGGAAAGCTTGGGCGTCATCGCTGCCCCCTGTCGGGTTGGGTCGTTCGGGAGTCACCCGCCCGGTTCCGGCGAACTGAGGGACCGTGCCGGTCAGTGCTTCCCTGCCGGCGGTCCGCTCGGATTTCTCCGCGCGGGCCGCCGGCCGCACTTGTCTCCTCTCCTTCGCCGTGCCTTGATGGAGTACACACGCTCTGCCGCGGGACTCGTACCCATGCTGGACACCGTTCTCAGCTCCGTCCGCGACATGCCGCCGCTGGCCCGGTTCTGCGTCGCGATGCTGATCCTGTTCACCGTCCCGCCGCTGTGCCGCCGCTGGCGCATCCCGGCGGTCGTCGGCCTGCTCGCGGCCGGCGTGCTGGTCGGCCCGCACGTCCTGGAGATCGCGCCCAAGCACGGCGAGGTCGCCTACTTCTTCGCCGAGATCGGCAAGCTCCTGCTGATGTTCTTCGCCGGCATGGAGATCGACCTGGTGCTGTTCAACCGGTCGCGGAACCGGTCGCTCGGCTTCGGCACGCTCACCTTCGCCCTGCCGCTCGCGGCCGGCTTCCTGGTCGGCGTCTGGGCCGGGTACGCGTGGGTCGGCGCCCTGCTCATCGGGTCGCTGCTGGCGTCGCACACCCTCATCGCGTTCCCGATCGTGGAGAAGCTCGGGCGCCTGCGGAACGAGGCGGTCACGGTGACCCTCGGCGCCACCGTGTTCACCGACGTCGCCGCGCTGCTGGTACTCGCGGTCTGCATCCCGATCCACGCCTCGGGGTTCTCCCCGGAGTCGTTCGCGCTCCAGCTCTTCCAGCTCGCCGTCTACGTCCCCGCCGTGCTGATCGGACTCGGGTGGGTCAGCCGGAAGCTGTTCGCCCTCAAGCCGGCCAAGGAGGGGCAGTTCGCACTCATGCTGCTGATCGTCGCCGTGGCGGCGGTCGCGGCCGAGGCGATCCACCTGGAGGGGATCATCGGGGCGTTCCTGGCCGGCCTGGCCGTGAACACCGCGACCCGGAACAGCGAGGCGAAGCACGAGCTGGAGTTCATCGGGAACCACCTGTTCATCCCGGTGTTCTTCCTGACCATCGGGTTCCTGATCGACCTCCGGGCGTTCGCCGACACCCTCCTGTCCCACTTCTGGCTCGTGACCGGGATCGTCGGCGGCCTGATCGGGTCGAAGTTCCTCGCCGCCGAGCTCGCCCGCCGCGCCTACGGCTACACCCGCGACGAGGGGTTGACGATGTGGTCGCTGTCGCTCCCGCAGGTGGCCGCGACGCTGGCGGCCGCGCTGGTGGCGTACGACACGAAGAACGCGGCCGGCGAGCGGCTGATCGGCGAGCCGGTGCTGAACTCGGTGATCGTGCTCCTCGTCGTCACCTCCGTCCTGGGGCCGATTCTGACCGACCGGTTCGCCCGCCGGCTCCCGCCCCCGGGAGGCGGAGCCGAGCCGTCCGCCCCCGCGCCCGCCGCGGTGGTGTCCGTCGGCGAGCACCACAGCCTGGTGTGACCTGTCGGCGCGTCGGGCTGGTAGCCGCAGGCTTTAGCCTGCGCCCACGTCAGCGCAGGCTAAAGCCTGCGGCTACCAGATTCTGAGCCCCCACGCGCTCGGGTCAGAACACGAAGTTCTCCCAGCTCTTGATCCGGAGGATGATCTTCCGCAGGATCGACAGGGCGTGCATCCGCTCGGTGTAGATCGCTACGCTCGCCGCGGCCCCGACCGGCAGGTTCAGGCCGGCCACGTCCTCGTCGTACTCGAACACCACCGGAACGTACCCGTGCTCGGTGACGGGCGTGCCGCTGACGAGCTGCCCGCCGGCGTCCAGCTCGCCCTCGCGGATCGCCGTCAGCACCCGCTTCACCTTCACCTTGAACGACCGCCCCGGGTAGGCGTCGAACACCGCCTCGGCGTCGAGCCCCGGCTTGATGTCGCTCAGCACCCGCTGGTGGAAGCTGGCGACGAGCGACGGCCGCTCCCCGGTGACGAACACCATCAGCGGCTTGATGCCGAGCGCGGTCGCCATCTGTCCGGGGCGGAGGAGCTTCTGCGGGACGTACCCGTCGGACGGGGCGCGGACCACCGTCTGCTCCAGATCCCACCGCGCGCGATCCAGCAGCGCCGTCGTCTCGCGGACCTCGGGGTTCTGGCCGTCCACCTGGGCGGTGAAGTCGGCCCGCACCTTCCGCTCCGTCGCCTCGGCCGCGGACAGCGCCTGCCGCACCGACTCCAGGCTGGCGCTGCCGCCGCGGAGCTTCTCGGCCGCGATCCGCTCGCCCGCCTCGGACTGCGTGTGCTCCTGCTGGAGCGACTGGAAGTTGGCCTCGGCCCGGTCGAATTCGGACTGGCTCGCCGCCCCCTTGGCGAGCGACTCCTTGTACCGGCCGTACTGCGCCGAGGCCAGGTCGAGCCGCTCCTTCACCTGCACGACCTGGCTCTTGGCGCGGTCGTGCTCCTCCCGGAGCTGCCGGTCCTGCGAGGACTCCGACGCCAGGAGGTTCGCCCGCGCCTGCCGGGTCGTCGCCTCCGCGGCCGCGAGCTGCTCGGCCAGCTGCGCGAACTTCGAGTTCTTCGCGGCCAGCGACGCCCGCAGCCGGTCCACCTCGATCTGGAACGGCCGGGCGTCGAGCCGGAACAGCACGTCGCCCTGCTTGAGCGGGGCGTTCGCCTCGAACGGCACCTCGACGACGACGCCGCGGACCTGGGAAACCACCTGCACGACCGGAGCGTACATCCGCCCGTCGTGGCTGACCGGGTGGAAGATCGCCAGGGCGATGAACAGCACCGACAGGATCGACACGCCGACGAGGATGGCGGTGCAGACCGTGTACGTGGTGACGGCGACGAGCTTGAACTTCTTGAAGATCAGCCAGCAAATGAGGGCGTAGAGCCCGACGAGTGATTCGACCACGGGAGGCCTCGGGTGCGGGTGGTGTGCGGGGGTTACTTGGCGTCGGCGTCCGGGTTGCGGAGGCGCTCCTCGAGGACGGCGAGGCGCCGGGCCAGTTCGTCGGTCGTACCCCCGGCGCTGACGAGCGTCAGATGCGGCTGCCCCTTCTTGTGCGACACCGCCCAGATGAACACGATCGGCCACATGGCGTGGAGGGTGAACAGGCTCAGCCAGCAGGCGACGTGGATCGCCTCCTCGTGGGGGTGGTCGCGCCCCTTCGCGATCTTGTGCGGCATGTCGTGGATGAAGATGAACAGGTAGAACACCGCCGTCAGGCTCATCAGGAGCAGGACGAGCGCGAGGTAGTCGAGAAACACGGGTCGGCCTCCAGTCGATTCTTCCAACATACGTCGCGGGTCGGCGCGGCGCTAGGGCACGTCGGCCCGCATGCCGGCCTGCAGGTCGAGCATCGGCTGCTGACCCACCGTCAGGAACCCCTGCTGGGGGCGGTCCAGGTCGGCGATCATGAACAGCACCCCGGAGAACGCCAGCACCAGCGCCAGCATCGCCGGCGACCGCCGCGTGGCCGCGATCCCCGCCTGGTAGCCGACGGCGGTCGTGGCCAGCGCGCCCAAGGCCAGGAGCCCGGCCCAGATGCTCGGCGGGATGCGGTTCCGCACCCCGACCTGGACGCGCACGGCGTGCATGTCGATCACCTCGTTCAGCGATGCGACGTACAGCCCCGTGATCGGTCCCGGCTGCTGCCGCGCCCCGGCCACCGCCCGCTCCCAGAGCTTGCGCTGGAGCTCGTCAGACCGGGTCATCCCCTCGGCGAGTCGTCCGTCCTGCACCATCGCCAGCCGCACGTCCACGTACTCGCGCAGCAGCCGGGCGCTCTCGCCGCGGACCGGCTCCGGGAGGAGGGCGGCGCGGAGGTACGTCGTGCCGATGGCGTTCGACTCGTCCAGCACGGCCTGGCGGCGGGCCTCGAACCAGTTGGCGGAGAGGCCGAACGTGAACGCCAGCACGAAGGCGAACAGGCCGAGGATCGACCCGACCATCGCGCCGACCGGGGCCTCCTTCTCCTCGGTCGTGTGGGAGAGTCGATACCGGCCGAGGCGGTAGCCGCCCTCGACGGCGAGCGCGGCGACGCCGACCACGGCCGCGAACAGCAGCCCCAGCGGCACGTTTTCGAGCGGCGCGGCACCCATCGGACCTCCTGGTT
>DASPHQ010000284.1:0-6349 GCA_035629595.1 Urbifossiella sp.
GCCGGTCACGACATCGCCCGCGTCAGTCGTGCGCCGCCGTGCCCCCACCGCGAACGGGGCCGCTCGGGGAGCCGGAGATTCCTTCCATGCCCAGCCCGTTTCCCGGAATGGACCCCTACCTGGAACACGCCAAACTCTGGCCGGCGTTCCAGCACCAACTGCTCGCCTGCCTCTACCAGGTGCTGCTGCCCGGCCTCGTGGACCGCTACCGCGCCCGCGTCGGCACCCGCACGTACACGTCCGAGATGGCGCTGTTCACGTCCGTGCTCAAGGAGGAGCACAGCGAGGAGTACATCGAGGTGCGCAACCGCACCGACGGCCGGCTCGTCACGCTGATCGAGGTGGTGAGCCCGGCGAACAAGAGCACGCCGGCCGGCCGCGACGCCTACCTGGAGCGCCGCCGCGACGCCCTCGCCCAGCGCGCCGGCGTCGTCGAGATCGACCTGGTGATGCAGGGGAAGCCGACGCTGACGTTCAGCCGCGACGGGCTGCCGGAGTACGACTACGCGGTGACGGTGACGCGCGGCAGCGCCCCCGACCGGTACGAGATCTACACCACGACGCTGTCGAAGCGGCTGCCGAAGTTCAAGGTGCCGCTGGCCGCCGACGACCGCGACGCGCTGTTGGACTTGCAGGCGGCGTTCGCCCGTGCCTTCGACCTGGGGAACTTCGGGGCGCAGGTGGACTACAAGGCCGCGCCGCCGCCCGACGTGCCGCTGACCGACGCCCACCGGACGTGGCTGGACGACCACCTCAAGAGCCTGAAACTGCGCTGACCGGTCAACCCAGCAGGTCGGCCGCCGGTACGTCGGCGACGCGGCGGCCGTCGAGTTCGAACGGCACGGCGTCGGCCGGGCCGAACTGGTCGCGGGCCGCGTACCCGCCGGGGGCCGGCTGGCGGTACGCGATCACCAGCCGGTTCACCACGTCCACCACCCAGTACGCCACCACCCCCGAGGTCGCGTAGACCCGGGCCTTGTCGGTCGTGTCCCGCAGCAGCGACGTGTTCGAGATCTCGATCAGTAACCCGATGTCCGCGGGCTCCGGGTGGCGCGCGGCGTAGTCGTCGGCGGTGCCGCGGACGACGGCGAAGTCCGGTTCCGGCTCGCTGTCCGCGAGGCGGATCGGCGACTGCGGGCGGAAGTCCCACCCGGCCGGCACCGCCCGCAGGAGCACGCGGTTCACCCGCTGAACGCAGACCGAGTGCGGCGGGTTCTGCGGCATCTTCAGCACCACGTAGCCTTCGAGCAGCTCGACCGCGCTCCGGTCGTCGAGGATTCCCAGATCCACCATCCGCTCGTACTGGGCGACCGTGAACCGGGCGGTGGAAGGGTCTCGCCCGTACGTCACCGGGGTGGCCGGGACCGCCGGCGGCGGCGTCACGGCAGGGGCTGCGAGTGTCGCGGTGGTCATCGGTGGTCCTCACGCCGTCGGTGCCGCGGCCGCCGGCGGGGGCGGGGCGAACACCGCCTGCACCAGCAGCAGCCCCGCCCCGACCACCAGGCAGCAGTCGGCGAAGTTGAACACCGGCCACTCGACCCAGTAGAAGTACAGGAAGTCGCGCACCCCGCCGAACACCACCCGGTCGTAGAAGTTCCCGAGCGTGCCGCCGAGGATCAGGCCGAGGGCGGTGCTCAGCCACCGCTCGCGGCTCGGCTGGCCGCGCAGCCCCCACACCAGGATGGCGCCCGCGGCCGCCAGGCTCACCGCCGCGAACACCCCGTTGGCAACACCACGGCCGGCCCCGCCCATCCCGAACAGCGCCCCGTGATTCACCCGCGGCATCACCGGCTCGCCGTTCGTGCTCCACGTCTGCAAGCTGCGCATCCCGCCGTCGCTGACCGGGATGGTGGGGTCGTACTGGGCGATGAACTTGAACCACCCGGGGAACACGTCGTGCTCGCCGCGGTGGTACAGCTCGCGGAAGGCGTAGTACTTCGAGCCGAGGTCGGCGACGAGGGCGAACGCGGCCAGCCCGAGCAGCAGCCACCGGTAGGAACGTCCGGGCATGTCCGGCCTCGGGCCGCGGCCGGGGGCGCCGCGGCGGTGAAGGAACCAACTCTCACGCTAGACGCGCCCCGCGGGGGCGTCAAGCGACGGGGGTATAGCGGCCGGCGGCGACGAGGGAAAGCCCGGGGACGGCCGTCCCCGGGCTTCGCCCGGCGTCAAACCCTGCCGGTTCCCCCGGTCGCCCGGTCCGCCCCGCTTGCCCGGTCGCGGCGGTCTCACGGGTGGCCTTGACCGCGACGCCCCTCGCCGGAAAGATGCGCACAGCCCACGGTCACGGGGGGAGCCATGCGGCGGGGCGCGGGCGGGTTCATCGCGGCGGTCCTCGCACTCTCGGGGTGCAAGTGGGCCGGCACGCGCCCGGCCGACCCGAAGGACAAGGAACCGCCCGCCGCCGCCGCCAGCCGGCCGAAGGGCGGCGAGGTGCCCTGGCTCGACGAGGCGCTCGGCAAGCTCCCTGGCGGCGACACCGGCGTGCCGAAGGCCGGGTCGTGGGCGCACCCGAAGGACGGCAACTTCAACCCGACGGCCGAGGGGCGCGGGATGCTCGCGGGGCGCGTGCTCGACCCGCACAACCAGCCGGCCAAGAACGCGTTCGTGCGGATCGAGGCGGCCGACGCCCGGCCCGGCGAGAAGGCCGCCGCCGGCGTCTTCGCCGACGCCAACGGCTACTTCGTGGCGAACGGCCTCCGCCCCGGCCAGCCGTACACCCTCACCGTGAACAGCGCCGCCGATGGCAAGCCGCTGTTCGCGTCCGTCCAGACCCGACCCCCGCAGGCGGCGCTGGTGCTGGCGCTGCGCGACGACCTGGCCCCCGGCGCCCCGCCCTCGGCGGTGTCGCCGGTGCCGCCGGGCAGGACTGTCCTCCCGCCGCCGGCGCCGAATAGTGCCCTGCCGCCGCCGTCGGACCCGCGGCCGCCGACGCCGCGCCCGACCGACGGCAGCTGGTCGCCGAGCGGGTCGGCGCGGCCGGGCGCGGGCGGCGTACCGCCCACGATCGGGGGCGCGCCGGCGCCGGCGGTGGTGCCGCAGCCGGGGTCGGCGCCCGACCGCACGGCGGAAGGCCCGGCCGTTCCTGGCCGTGCGCCGGCGGTGAACCTGCCGGGCCCGCCGCCGTTCCCGCCGCTGCCGGTGCCGCCGGCGGTGACGCCGCCGGTCGTCGCGCCGCCGGCCGGGCCGACGGGCCAGCTGATGTCGCGCCCGCGAAACGCGGTGAGTTTCACGCTGACGGACCCGCTGGACCGCCCGTGGGACTTCGCCACCCACCGGCACGGCAGCCTCGTGCTGCTCGACTTCATGACCACCAACTGCGTGCCGTGCAAGCGCGCCATCCCGGTGCTGAACGAGCTCCAGTCGAAGTACGCGGGCTCGGGGCTGGAGCTGATCGGCGTGGTGTGCGACGACGTGTCGCCGCGCGAGCGGACGGACCGGGCGGTGCGGTACGGGCGCGAGAACGGCCTGAACTACGTGCTGTACACCGAGCCGGGCCAGGACGCCGGGGCGGTGCGCGACCGGTTCGGCGTCGAGGCGTACCCGACGGTGGTGCTTCTCGGCGGCGACGGGGCGGTGCTGTACCGGGGGAACCCGAACGACCGCAGCGGACAACTCGAAGCCGCGATCCGACGGCACCTGCGGCGCTGACCGTGCGCCGGCCTCGGCATCGCGCCCGATGCCGGTAGCCGCGGGCTTTAGCCCGCGCGAGCCTCAGCGCGGGCTGAAGCCCGCGGCTACCGACCCCATACCCCGCCGCCGAAACGACGCTACGGCGCCTCGGGCACCAGCCCCCGCAACTGGTACAGCTGGATGAGCGCCCGGTCGGCGACGCGCTCGCCGGCCCCGAGCTCGGCGACCGACACCGGCAGCCCGGTGCCGTACCCGCCCTCGCTCGCCGCCTGCACCGTCGGGAAGTACTGGTGGTAGTCGTTGCAGTAGCCGAGCACGAACAGGTGCGGCAGCCGCGCCCGCCGCTTCAGGCCCAGGGCGTGCTCGCAGAAGAACTCGCCGCTGAGGCCGACGAACCCCACCCGCCCGTCCAGCACCGCCGCCGACACCGCCGGCCGCACCCCGTCGGCGTACTCCCCCTCGAAGAAGCCGATCAGCTCCGGGAAGAAGGCGTCCGACAGCGCCGCGCGCACGAAGGGGTTCTTCACGTCGATCATCGCCGGGAAGCGCAGCTCCTCCCGCCGGGCCGCCAGCCCCGTCCCCTGCTTCTCGAACCTCACGTCCTTCAGCAGTGACAGTACACTGTCACCCAGCAGCCGGCCGAACTTGTCGCCGTCGGGCGCGGCCGGCGACAGGTTCGGCGACAGGTCGCCCGCCGCGCCCTGGAGGAACAGGCACGGGGCGCCGGTCGCCGCCTCGACGTGCTTCGCCATCACCCCCGGGAAGTCGGCCGAGAAGCGCATCAGGTTCGCCGGCAGCGTCGTTGGGTGGGCCGCGAAGTTCACCGCGTCGGCGATCGACTTCCCCTTCGCGTCCTCGACGTGCAGCACCAACAACTCGCGGTCCACGGGGGCGTCCTTGCGGCGGCTCTGGCGGTTGCGGTTCAACGCGACCTCGGTCGATGTCACGGCGTACCGCGCCGGCACCCGCGCGGCGTCGGCCACCTTGACGAGCTTCACCAGCTTGTCTTCCAGCTCGCGGACGTAGGGGCGCTCCTTCGGCCAGGTGTCGAGCTCGATGACGGGGCCGTGGTGGGTGTGCGACGCCACCAGGAACAGCTCCGCGAAGCCGTCCGCCTTCAGTCCGTCGCGGATGCGGGCCATCGACGCCCGGGTCGGCGCCCGCCCCAGGTCGAGGCTGACGAGCGCGATCTTCCCCTCGCCGGACTTCAGCACGAGTGCCCGCGCCGTCAGGGGGTCGCGGACGCCCTCGGCGGGCTTAGACTTGCGGGCGGCGTAGCCCCACATCGGGTAGCCGGGCGGCGGCGTGACGTCGGCCGTCGCGGCGCCGGCCTCGAACCCGGCGCGGGCCGCGAGTGCCGATCCCAACAGGACGACGGCCGCGAGCGCGTGACGCATGATCCCCTCCGGGTGTGGCACGTCGTAGAACATACCCCGTACCCCTCCCCGTCCGCCAGGAGTGTCCATGCCGGATTCGATCGTGTTCGAGGCCGTCGCGTTCGCTGCCCGCGCCCACCGCCACCAGCTCCGCAAGGACCGCGACACGCCGTACGTCAGCCACGTGTTCCGCGTCTGCCTCGTCGTCCGGCACGTGTTCGGGTTCGACGAGCCGGAAATGCTGGCCGCGGCGCTGCTGCACGACACGATCGAGGACACCGCCACCGACTGCGACGACGTCGTGGAGCGGTTCGGCCCGGTGGTGGCCGGGTGGGTGGCGGCGCTGACGAAGGACATGCGGCTGCCGCACGACGAGCGCGAGGCGGAGTACGTCGCGGCGCTGGCCGCGGCCCCGTGGCAGGTGAAGGTGTGCAAGATGGCCGACATCTACGACAACCTCACCGACTGCAGCCACCTCGCGGCGGCCGGGAAGCGGCGGACGTGCGCGAAGTCGCGGACGTACCTGGACGCGGTCGCCGGCGGGCTGCCGGAGAAGGCGCTGGCGGCGCTGGCGATTACGGAGGCGAAGCTGGCCGAAGTGTCGGAGTCGATCGGGGACGAAGGTAAAAGGTAAAAAGTAAATGGTAAAAAGGAAGAAGGGCGGAGCCACGGTTCGTCCGTTTTACCTTTTACCTTTTACCTTTTAAAATATTCCGCCTTCCTTCCCCCGCCCCCGCCTCCCGGGGATAATACCCTCTGCCCCCCGGAGCCCCCGCATGACCCGCTTCACACCCGCCGTGCTCGCCGCGGCCCTCCTCGCCGCCCCGGCCGCCGCCTGCCCGTTCTGCTCGCCGGCCGGCGAAACCCTCGCCGGCGAAGTCGGACAGGCCGACTTCATTTTGTTCGGCACCCTCGGCAAGGCCGAGCGCGACCCGGCCGACCCCACCGCCTTCAACAAGGGGACCACCCCTCTGACCGTCGAGCTGGTCATCAAGGACCACGACGCGGTGAAGGGGAAGAAGGTCGTCACCCTGCCGAAGTACATCCCGGCCGACGACAAGCAGCCGAACCTCAAGCACCTCGTCTTCTTCAAGCTGTACAACGGCACGCTCGACGCGTACCGCGGCGAGGGCGTCCCCGCCGGCAGCGACCTGCCCAAGTACCTCAAGGGGGCCATCGCCGTCCGCGGCAAGTCCGCCGCCGAGCGGCTCGGGTACTTCTTCGAGTACCTCGAGAACCCCGACCTCGTCATCAGCTCCGACGCCTACTCCGAGTTCGGGTTCGCCGAGTACAAGGAGGTGCGCGAGCTGACCGACCGGTGGAAGAACGACGCGACCAAGCCG
>DASPHQ010000285.1:0-2830 GCA_035629595.1 Urbifossiella sp.
TACGCCGCCCGACGGTCAGAAGCCGCGGATGCAGATGTACCTCTGGAACACCACGGTCCCCGGCCGCGACGGCGACCTCGACAACGGCGTCATCGCGCACGAGTACGGCCACGGCATCTCGAACCGGCTGACGGGCGGGCCGGCGAACGCGAGCGCGCTCACCAACATCCAGAGCCGGGGGATGGGCGAGGGGTGGAGCGACTGGTGGGGGAGCATGTTCACCCAGAAGCCCGGCGACACGGCGGGCGGGGGCTACGTCCAGGCGGCGTGGGTGAGCGGCAACCCGGCCAGCGGCCCCGGCGACCGCCGGTTCCCGTACAGCTTCGACAAACTGATCGGGCCGCTGACGTTCGAGGCGTACGGGACCTCCGGGTCGGTGACGTATGACACCGTGACCGGCCCGCAGGTCGTGAACCGGAGCACTCAGGTACACGCCACCGGCGAGATTTGGGCGTCCGCCCTGTGGGACATGAACTGGCTGCTGATCGACAAGTACGGGTTCGACAAGGATCTCAGCACCGGGTACGCCCCGGGCAACGGCCCGTCGTCGGCCGGGAACAAGTTGGCCATGCAGCTGGTGATGGACGGGCTGAAGCTGCAGCCGGTGAACCCGTCGTTCACCGAGGCCCGCGATGCCATCCTCGCGGCCGACTTCGACCTGACCGGCGGGCAGAACCAGCGCGAGATCTGGACCGCGTTCGCCCGCCGCGGCCTCGGGGCCGCCGCGTTCACCAACAACTCCGGCGACACGTCCGTCTCGACCGACTTCAACGTGCCGCCGAGCCTGTCGCGGCCCGGGGTGATCGGCGTGACGCCGGCGGCCCGCACGATCGGCGGCGCGGCCCCGACCGGGGTCACGTTCAAGTTCAGCGAGCCGATGAACACCGGCTCGTTCGACACGATTTCGGACGTGATTACGTTCTCCGGCCCCGGCGCCGTCGACCTCCGGGGGTCGATCACCGGGTTCACGTGGAACCCGAACCCGGCCACCAGCAACGACAACACCGAGCTGCGGATCAACTTCACCCCGCCGACCGGCACCGCGGCGCAGGGGAACTACTCGCTCCGCCTTGGGTCGGGCATCGTGTCGGCCGACAACCAGGCGTCGCCGCTGGACCAGAACATCGACGGGAACGCCGGCACCGTCGCGGACCAGTTCGTCGCCAACTTCCGCTACGACTTGAGGCCGCTGACGGCGCTGCTGACGTCGTCGCCGTCGCCCGCCGACCCGTCGCTGCCGGGGTCGATCATCGCCGTGTTCAACGAGCCGATCGACCCGCTGTCGGTGTCCGTCGAGGACCTGCAGGTGTCCGAGGGGACGGTCGTCCTGGCGACGCCGATCCGGTCGAACCCGAACGACATCAACTCGCCGGTGCTGACCGTCCGGTACGACCTGGCCGGGGTGACGGTGGCGCCGCTGTTCGTGACCATCAAGTACGGCGCGATCACCGACCCGTTCGGATTCCCGGTCGAGGAGGCGAACGCGCAGTTCGGCCGGCTGGTGATCCCGGCGACGCCGTTCCCGACGCCGCTGGCGTCGTACGGCCCGCTCGGGTGGGAGGCGTTCGGCGGGCAGGTGACCGGGAACCTGATCGACTTCGGCCAGATCGACTCCTACTCGATCGAGCTGGACGCCGGCCAGTCGCTGTCGGTCGTGGCCGACCAGCTGACCAGCCTGCGGGCGCAGGTGCGGCTGTTCGACCCGAGCGGCACCCCGATCGCACTCGCCACCGGCGCCGTCCAGGGCGACCCGGTGTCCGTCGGCCCGGTCGTGGCCCCGGCCCCCGGCCGGTACGTGATGCAGATCACCGGGCCGTCGAGTTCCGTCGGCCCGTACCGGCTGCGGGCGCTGCTCGGGGCGGTCGTCGAGAACGAGACCAGCAACCCGTCGGTCACCAACGACGCCCAGTTCGGCGCCGAGAGTCTCAACGGCCTGCTCACCACGCAGGGCGGCCCCGGTAGCACGCTCCGGTCCGTCACCGTCGCCGGGAACGTCGGCACGGCCCGCCCGGGGAGCACCCCCGGGCCGTTCGGCAACCCCGACGACACCAGCGACTACTACTCGTTCACTGTGACGGCCGGCCAGCGTACGTCGGTCGGCATGACCCGTGCCGCCGGCGGCTCGACCCTCACCCTCACCGTCACCGACGGGTTCGGAGCCCCCGTCCCGTTGGACCTCCCGAACCCGGGGAACTTCGACCGCTCGGCCACGTTCACCCCGACGGCGAACGGCACGTACAGGGTGCAGGTGTCGAACACCAACGTCTCGTCCCGCGGCACCGACTACGCCCTGGCCGTCGTCCTGAACGGGGTGCTGGACCGCGAGTCGAACAACTCCCCCCTCACCGCCCAGGCGCTGCAGTCGCTCAACACCAACGTCCGCGGCGGGCTGACGGCGTCCGACCAGGACTGGTACTCGTTCACCCTCTTCGCCACGACCGACGTGTACCTCACGTCGCTGACCCCGGGAGACGGCCCGAACCAGCCGGACAACTTCCTCAACCCGATGATCGAGCTGTACGACCTCGCCGGGTCGAACATGATCCCGCTGGGGGCGCCGCTGTTCGCGGACGACAACGGCGCCGGCGACGGGAAGAACGCCCTGGTCGTCGCCGACGACCTGCCGGGCTCGGCGGCCGGCATCACGTACCGGTTCCGGGTCCGCCCCTCGACCGCCACCCCGTTCACGACCAGCGGCGAGTACATCGTCAAGTTGGACACGACGCCGAACCCCGGGCCGGTGAACCCGAGCACCGGCGGCCCGTACACCGTCGCCGAGGGCCAGGACCTGGTGCTGAACGGCACCGTGACCGACTCGAACGGCGACCCC
>DASPHQ010000286.1:0-2362 GCA_035629595.1 Urbifossiella sp.
AAACTCCAGGAGCGAGCGGAGTTTCAAGTTCTCGGGTTCGGCGTTCCGGGCGTGGTGCACGAAGCGCCTGCGGGCTACCCGCTTCATGCGGTCCGTTTCCCGGGTCAGCATCCACTCGATCCGCTGTTCGTAGGTTTCGCCCGCGACGTCACCGCTCCCGAGCCGGCAGGCGGACTGGATCTCGGGGTGAGTCTTCGTGCCGTCGGCCAGGGCGACGAGCACGCCGCCGGACTGGCCGGAGACCGCCGACGCCGCGAGGTGGAGGCCCCCGAACCGCTTGATGACCGGCAGGTAGCTGGCCCGCTTCTCGTCCGCCACGGGCTCCACGCCGTACTCGCGGAGCGACTCGAGGAGCACCTCCTCGGCCGTCGGAAGGTATACACGCACCACCTCCTTGCGGCCTGAACAGACGACGTTCACGCAGTCGTGTCCGTCGCCGGCCCGGGGGATGCTGGTGTGCTCGAAGCCCGGTGGGCACGGCCCGTTCAACAACTCGAAAGCCACCCGGCCGGGCGGGAGTTGGAGCTCTCCCACGGCCCGGCCCGTCTTGACGTCCTTCTGCAGGTCGACGACCCACGAGCGGGGGGACGCGAGCGACTCGAAGGCCTTCGGCTTCGGGGGTTGGAATGTGAGCGTCCGCCCGGCGATCTCGGCTGCCCAGGTGGTCTCGTACTCGAACGGGATCACCACAGGGAGCCGGTTCCGGGGCGGCTCGTAATCGACCGCCTCGATCGGCGTTCCGGCGAGTGCCCCTTGAAGGCGGCCGGCGAACTCACGACAGGTCGCCTCGTCGGCTGCCGCCGACGTGACGTGGCAGTAGTTCGGGCGTCGGCCGTAGGGGGCGAAGGCCAGCAGCCAGGCCTTCAGGGCGTCCAGCAGGCCCGGTTCCGCCAGGCACGTTTCGGGGATGGGGATCACCCAGGCCGGGGCGTCGGCGTCGCTCGCCGAGCGGAGGTTCCAAAACAGGGACAGGTCGGGGACCGGCTCGCGGACGACGACGACCGTGGGGGACAGGTGCCCCCAGCCGGACACGAGCGGGTTGAGCTCGTGCCCGGTCACGTCGAGCCAGGATTGTTGGCACTCCTTGACGAACTCGGTCGCCAACGCCACGAACGCG
This sequence comes from Urbifossiella sp., assembly GCA_035629595.1. Lineage (GTDB taxonomy): Bacteria > Planctomycetota > Planctomycetia > Gemmatales > Gemmataceae > Urbifossiella. Next base: position 1,118 of record DASPHQ010000286.1, read on the forward strand.
GTGGCAGTGTTGGCCGAGAAGGCCGTTACCTCGTCCCGGTATTCCTCGAGGAGTGTCGGGTGATGCACGCCGAACACGGCCCCACCGAGGAGCGGCCAGAGGCCGGTCGGTTCGGTGGACACGATACGAAGACGCCGGCGGCGACCGGGACGCGTGTCCCGCGTCCGCATCAGGTGAATCAGGGCGTGGTCGGTCAGGTAGTAGTCTTCCGGGTGGGACTGCTTGATCCCCTTGACGAACTCGGGGCGGAGCCGGCCGTACCCCCTCGGCTGGCAGGCGACTTGAGCTGCCTCGTTCCATTCCTGGTCGTTCAGGCCGATACCGTACACGAATTCGGGCCGGGACTCCCCCAACCTGAACGCGGTGAGGTCGTCGCAGGTTTCGGGATCGACGGCCAGCACCTGCCCGAAGCGGCCGCCCCAGACCTTGCTCAGCAGTTCGAACCCGAGGAGCAAGTCCTTGGGTTCGGCCGCCCGGTTGACCAGGACGGCGATCCGGAACGGGCGGACGCGGACTTCGAGCAGGTGTTGCGGCATCGGTCGCTCTCGATTGGAACACGGGCCGGGAGGCTACTTGAGTTTCGCCAGTGACAGCAGGGTCTGGACGGCGGCCCCGAACTTGGTGAGCAAGGGGTCGATGTCCCGGCGCGTCGCGCTGTACCTCGGCCAGGGAAAACTCAGCGAGGCCGCCGCCGTGTTCGAGCACGGCGCACGAGCTTGCCCGTTCCCCGCGAACGACCCTACTTCGCGACGGCGCTCGCTGTCACCGGGTTGCGGCAGCGGGAGTGGCGTCAGGCAGCGCTAGCGCTTGAGGGCCGGACGGATGAGGTCGCCCAGGTGCTGCGGTTCCACATACCAGGGGGAACAGACGCAGTACGGACCCGCGGCGCAGACGTACCTCGCTCTGGAAGGTACAATTCGGCCGCCAATCCGGGAACTGCGGGACACCCTAGCTTCCCGCTTCCTGAATCCGGTGACCCGGAGCCGACCGGCCCCGCCCGAGTGGGTCGAAACCGTACTCCGTCAGGAGTGTGAATTGGTGTCGCCACTGGCAGCCTGACCCGCAACGACCCCTCGACCCCGCCCGCGCCGACCCCTACGAACACACCCGCGTGCTGCTCAGCGCCCTGGACATCGCCCAGCAGGTGCTGGAGCGGAACATGGGCCGGGCGGCCCGGCTGCGGACCGAGTTCCTCGACTTCCTCCGCACCCGCGCCAACGACCTCGGCACGTCCGCCGGCGCCCG
>DASPHQ010000287.1:0-3194 GCA_035629595.1 Urbifossiella sp.
CTCTATTGAGTCGGCTTGACAAATCAGCGCTGGACTGTGGGTCGTGATCTGGACCCGCGGAAACCCCAGCCCGACCAACACTTACGCCTCGTCGCCGTCCGGCTCGTCGGTGGGGTGGTATTTGCGAATCATCTTCCGAACGGTCGCCCGCGCCAGTCCGAGACAGCGGGCGGCGACGAGGCGGTTGCCGTCCAGTTGCCGAAGCACCTCGTCGATCAGGATCGGCTCCACGGCGTCGATGAGCTTCTGATACAGGTCCGCGGGTTCGGCACCGCCCGCCTCCCGCACCTGATCGCGCACCCACTCGACCACCAGCGACCGGAGGCGGTCGGGAACGCTGCCGCCGCCCGCGGCCGCGGACGGCGACGGGAAGTGCTCGGGACGGAGCGGGCCGCCCCTGGCCTCGATCGCGGCGTGCTCCAGCGCGTTCCGCAGCTCACGCACGTTCCCGGGCCACGGCCTCCCCTTCAGGAATGCGATCGTGTCGGTAGGCAGCGCTGCCGCCGCCCCGAAGCGGCGGAGGAAGTGGTCGGCGAGCAGGGCCACGTCGTCGCCGCGGTCGCGGAGCGGCGGCAGGTGGATGGGGTAGACGTTCAGGCGGAAGAACAGGTCGTGCCGGAACCGCCCGTCGCGCACCGCCGCGGACAGGTCGGCGTGCGTGGCCGACACCACCCGCACGTCCACGGCCGTCGCCTCCGTCCCGCCCACGGGCGTGACTTCCTGCCGTTCCAGCACCCGCAGCAACTTCGCCTGAACGGGGAGCGGGATGTCCGCGAGTTCGTCCAGAAAGATCGTCCCCCCGTCCGCGAGGGTGAGGAGGCCGGGCCGGGCGCGGTCGGCGCCGGTGAACGCTCCCTTGACGTGGCCGAACAGCTCGCTTTCGACGAGGTTCGGGTTGAGCGCCGCGACGTGGACGGGGAGGAACGGCCGGTCACGCCGCGGGCTGTGGGCGTGGACGGCCCGCGCGACGAGCTCCTTGCCGGTGCCGCTCTCGCCGCTGACCAGGACGCACGCCGGCGTCGGGGCGACGAGGGCGATCCGGCGGAACACCGCCTGCATGGCCGGGCTGCGGCCGACGATCTCGTCCGGGCCGGGTTGGGCCTTCACGCTCGCCGCGGGCTCCGGCTCGCTGCGGCCGATGGCCCGGCGGGCGGCGTCGAGGGCGTGGGCGAGGTCGAACGGCTTGGCGAGGTAGTCGAACGCCCCGCCGGCGACGGCCTTCACCGCGGTGTCGAGGTTGCCGTGCGCCGTAATCACGACCACGGCGGCGGCCGGGGCGGTGATTTTCAGGCGGGCGAGGGCGGTGAGGCCGTCCATGCCGGGGAGCCGCACGTCGAGGAAGACCACGTCGGGCGGGTCGGCCGCGGCCTTCTTCAGCCCGTCCTCCGCGGACCCGCTGACGACGGCGCGGAACCCCTCGCGCTCGAAGGCGCGGCGGAGCGCCCACGTAATCGGCTCCTCGTCGTCGATGATGAGCACGGCGGGGGGCATATCTGCTCCTGGCGAGCCGGCCGCCGTCAGGCGGCGGGTGATAGGATCGTCACCCGCCGCCTGACGGCGGCCGGCTCGCCGCTCATACCTCGGCGTCGAGTTCCCACACGCTCGAATACGCCCCCGTCGCCTCGAAGTGGGCGATCATCCGCGCGTAGAACGGTTCCGCGGCGAGGGTGGCGCTGTCGCCGACCACCACCAACGCCCGCCGCGCCCGGGTGAGCGCCACGTTCGTCCGCCGGGTGTCGGCCAGGAAGCCGATCTCGCCCGCCGGGTTCGACCGCACCAGGCTCACGACGACCGCCTCCTTCTCGCGCCCCTGGAAGCCGTCCACGCTGTCGATCTCCAGCCCCGGGTACGCCTTCAGCAGCTCGCGGAGGAGCCGCACGTGCCCGCGGTACGGGGTGATGACGGCCACCTGCTCCGCCGTCAGCCCCGCCGCCAGAAGCGCCCGCACCTGCTTCGCCACCAGCGCCGCCTCCCGGCGGTTCAGGCGGCTCTCCGTTTCGTCTTCCTGTTCCTCGTCGTACCCGGCACCGGCCGTGTCGATGAACCGCACCGGCGTCTCCGTCACGGGTTCCGCCGTCACACCCGGCAGGTCGCAGAGCCGGTGCGACGCCACCGACGAATCGGCGACCAGTTCGCCGTCGTAGAACTCGGCCGACGGGAACGCCTGAATCGACTCGTGCATCCGGTACTGAACGACGAGTCTCCGGGCGACCTGACCGCCGTATCGCCCCACGATTCGCTCCATCAGGCTGACCGACAGCCCGGCGTCGGCCGCCTCGGGGGAGAGCACCGTCGGCGGCAGCTGGCAGTGGTCGCCTGCAAGCACCACGCGGCCGGCCCGCAGCAGCGGCAGCCACGACGCCGGCTCGGTGGACTGACACGCCTCGTCCAACACGGCGGTGTCGAAGGTGCGGCGGCCGAGCGTCTGACCGTCGAGGCCGGTGAGGGTGGCGCACACGACGCGGGCGTCGTCGAGCACGCGCTCGACGGCCAGGGCTTCGAGCCGGCGCACCTCGGCGAGGAGGTCTCGGGCCTCCTTCCGCATCGCCGCCTTCGCCCCGGGTTGGGGCTTCTCGCGGCTCCACTTGTCGGCGGAGCGGAACAGCGCGAACGCCTCGCGGGCCACCTTGCGTGCCTGCCTCGCGTCGGGGTGCTTCTCGGCGAGAAGGTCGAGGGCGCGGGCGCGCAGCTCGGGCACGACGCGTGCCGGGTGGCCCAGCCGCACGGGCTCCAAGCCAACCCGGAGCAGCTTGTCGAGGAGGTTGTCGACCGCGTGGTTGCTCGCGGCGCATGCCAGCACGCGGTCGCCGCGCGCGACCAGGCAGCGGACCAGTTCCGCAACGGTGGTGGTTTTGCCGGTGCCGGGCGGGCCGTGGATCACCGCCACGTCCTTCGCGGACAACGCGAGCCGCACGGCGTCGCGCTGCGGTTCGTTCAGCGGCGTCAGAAATGCCGGTTCCGGCTGGTCCGCGTCGAACTCGGGGGCGCGCTCGCCGAGCAGCACGGCGCGCAGGGCGGCGAGTCGATCCCCTTCCGCACCCGCGGCGCGGCGGAGGGCGTCCTGCTGGCGGAGGCGCGACACCTCGTCCGGCGACAGGTCGAGGCGCCAGCCCTCGTCGTCGTCGAAGTCGTAGTCCGGCGGTTCGATCGCCACGCCGATCGTGGCCTCGGCGCGGTCAAAGACGACGCCGCGA
>DASPHQ010000288.1:0-8702 GCA_035629595.1 Urbifossiella sp.
GGTTAGCCTGACAGCCGACCTGCTGGTCGGTGAACCCCCTGCCTCGTCGGCGCGCTAGGATGCGCACCGCGCATCCTTATCTCTTGTTCGGCCACGAAGGCAGAGACGCGAATCGGCCTCTCCCCGAGGATGACTCATGCACCGGATGATCCTTCCACTCGTGGTCGTGAGTCTCTTCCTCTGCTCGTGCGGGAAGAAGAATAAGCCCGCGGACGCCCCCGAATCTTCGCCGGTCACACCCACTCCTCCGAAGGTCGAGCGGTACGCGCTGTACCGGTTCTGGGACTCCCGACTCAACGAACACGTTTACAGCTACGGCGACGGGGAGCCGGCGGACTGGCGGCGGAGCGGTGTCTTTCACAACGAAACCATCGTCGGATACGTGTCAACCGAGCCGCTCCCGGACACCGATCGTCTGTACCGGGCGTACCGGCGGAACCGGCTCCACTACTTCTACCTCGGCTTGCCCCCCAACAAAGGGGCCGACATCGAGCGGATCGAGGCGTTCGGCGTCTACGTCTGGACGAAGCCGGGCGACGGCCGCATCCCGATCCACTTCTGTTCCCTCCCGGACGGCACCGACCCGCTGTTCGACAAGAGCCTCGCCCACATTCAAAAGGCCACGGCGGATACGCTGAGGGTCCAGTCCATCCAGCGCAAGGTCGTCGAGAACTACTTCTACGTCTACCCCGCGGGACCGACGCCGACCCCCACCCCGGCGGCGACGACCACCCCGACACCCGTGACGACGGTTAACCCGGCGACGACGACCCCGACGCCGGTGACGAAGGTCGACTCGCCGGCGGCCGGCCCGCACCTCGCCGACCAGCGCCTCGCCGGCATCGAGCTCTCGTCCAACGGGAAGTGGGTGCTGGGCCGCAGCAACGTCGGGGGCCGGCTGGCCGTCGGCGCCTGGGAACTGGGGAGCGGTAAGTACTACGGGAGCTTCGGCGCGAACACGGGGATCGAGCGGTTCGCCGTTTCCCCGGACGGCACGCTCGGCGCGTCCGTGGCGGCCGAGGCTCAACTCCTGCACCTCTGGAACCTCCCGGGCGGAGGGAACCGCACGACGGTCGAGCTGCGGCCGGCGCCGGGGGGGAAGAAACTCCAGTTCCCGCCCTTCGTCCAGTTCTCGGCCGACGGGAAGACGGTGTACACGGCCGTCGAGGACTCCTTCATCGGCGTGTCGGTGGAGAAGGGGACCGGCAAGGTGCTGCTCGCCGGCGTGAACACGTCGTGCCTCGCCTACAGCCCGACGAAGAACGTCCTCGCGGAGTACCGGACCAACTTCAAGAACCCCAGCGGGTCCGAGGTCCGCGTCTTCGACCTGACCGCGGGCGGCCAGCCGAAGACGTTCCCCGGGCCGGCCGGGCTCAGCTTCTCCGGCGTGAGCGCGATCGACATTTCCGCGAACGGCGACACGCTGGCGATCGGCGGGGGAGAGACAGAGGCCGCGGTCACGATCTTCGACGCCGCCAGCGGGCAGCGGAAGGCCACGATCCCGGTCGCGAGGGAGAAGAACGTCCAGTTCTCCGACGTGCGGCTGAGCCCGGACGGGCGGCGCGTCGCGGCCGCCGCCCGAATCTCGAAGGGCGCGGCGTCGTCGACTCTCCTCCTGGTGGCGGAAACGTCTGGCAAGAACGCGAAGGTGATCCCCACCGGCCTCGACTTTTTCGAGATTACCGACTTCACGCCCGACGGGAAGTTCTTCGCCGCCTCACAGCCGAGGGGCGTCAAGGTTATCGACGCCGAGACCGGCAGCGAGCGCACGCCGTGAGGCGAGAGTAGGCTGTCTGGGTTGTGTCGCTCCGTCGGGGTTTCACGGCAGGTGGTTCGCCCCCTCACCCCGCGTGTTTCGCCGCGACCCTCTCCCCCGAGGGGAGAGGGTGGGAGGCACCCGACACGACGCACGGGCGGGCATCGACACGCGGATATAGGAGCGTGGTTGCCGCCCGTGATGGGTGCCGACGACGCCCACCCTCTCCCCTCGGTCGAGAGCCTGCCACCGCTCCGCGGAGGGCATCGGGCTGCCGGGGTCGAGTGTCCACGAGTTCGACGGCCGGGTCAACGACCTTTCCGGCCATTCCGATAGGGTTGGTTCGCGCCGCGGTATCCTGTGTCAGCGTTAGTCCGCAGACCGCGGAGCCGGGCGTGTCGCAACGGAGGCCGGTCGCATGGAACACCCGAGCACGATGCCGCGGCGGCAGGCCCTGGGGGCGGGGCTGTTCGCCGCGGGGAGCGGCCTGTGGTCCGAAGTCCTGTTCCCGTCGCCCGCGGCCGCGGACGAGCCGCCGGCCGACGCCGCGGTCGGGCGGCGCGAGATCGTCAAGGGGCTCGACGGCATGAGCCGCGTCGCCGACCCCGGGAACAGCCCGTTCGCCGGCGGGCACAACGCCGCCGCCGTCATCTCGTCCGCGTTCTTCTGCCGCGAGCAGCGGCTCCCCGAAGAGGTCCGGCGGGAACTCCTCGCCCTGGTCGAGGCCCGGCTGCTGACCAGCCCGATCTACGCGGCCCGGCCGGCGGAGGCCGCCGACCCGAAGCTCGTCGACGGGCTGACCGGCGACCTGGAGGCGGGGATCACGGTGCTGCGCAGCAGCGGCCACAACATCATCTTCGCGGCGACCTGCCTCAAGGCCCTCCGCGACGTTCCCGAGGCGGCGACGCCGGAGCGCGTGGCGGGCTTGCGGCGGATGGTGCGCGGCTTCGGGACGGGCGGCACCGCCCGGAACGACGACCCGCCCGCCGACCCGGGCGACGAGCCGCGGTTCGTGCAGTTCGTGTTCGAGGAGTTCCTGACGGCGATCGACCTGTACCTCGCCGGCCGGGGGCACCACGGGTTCGCCGGGCACGTGCTGACGATCGGCCACGCTCTGGTGGAGTTGGGGCGGCTTGGGCACCGGGAGCTGGCGCGGAAGGGCGCCCGGGCGTACTGGCAGTTCGTGCAGCAGGCCCGGCGGGGGGCGGACCTGGGCGGGCGGAAGGCCGACGCCGCGCCGGCCCGCGCGCCCACGCCGCTGACCCGCGAGTACTGGACCGGGCAGGGGACGCGCCGGACGGGGGAGATCGTCAGCAGCCACCTCGTCAAGTACCCGTACAGCCTGTACGCCCTGGCCCGGGTGCTGCGCGACGACGCCCTGAAGCAGCGCGTCCTCGACAAGGTTTATCACCTGACCGCGACGACCTGACGGGGTGCGGCGGTCACGGCCGCGTCAGCTCGTCCCACAGCTTCTTGTACCCCTTCAAGAACTCGGTCCCCGCGGCCACCTCGTAGGTGCGGCCGACCTCGATCAGCGTGTACCGGTCATAGTTCATCGCCGTCAGCCGGCGGAACAGGTCGCGGTACGGGTAGGTGCCGCGGCGGTCGTTCTCCAGGTCGTTGATGTGGCACGACTTCACCCACGGCCGCAGCAGCTCGAACCCCGCCCCGATCCCCTTCTGCTCGTCCAGGTCGGTGGGGTTCGAGTTCCACGTCACGCCGACCGAGGCGTGGCCGCAGGCGTCCATGATCGACTTCATGTTCCGCGGCACGGCCGTCACCGCGCCGTGAACCTCCACCCAGATTTCCACGCCGGCGTCGGCCGCGGCCCGGCCGCACTCGGCGAGCGCCCGGCCGATCTGCTCGAACGTCCGCGCCGGGTCGCCGCCGGGCGGGATGCCGTTCGGCCGGACCTTCACCCCGCGGCCGCCCAGGTCCTTCACCAGGTCCACGAATTTCTTGCAGTCCTCGACGTTCCGCCGCACCACGGCCGCGTCCGCGGAGTGGAACTCGCAGATGCTGCCGCACCCCCAGAAGGCCACGCCGCTGTCGGCGAACTGCCGGCGCACGTCGCGGCGGGCGTCGGCGGCGAGCGTCGGCTCGACGCCGTGGCGGTGCGTGGTGCGGCACTCGACCGCGGCGATGCCGACCTCACGGCAAACCCGCAGGACCGTCGCCAGGTCCCAGGTGGCCGCGACGTTGTAGGTGACGAGCCCGAGTTTGAAGCGCGGCCCCGCGGGCTGCGCCGTCAGCGTTGGGGCAGCGACCGCGGCCGCACCGGCGGCGAGGAACGAGCGACGGGTGAGGTCGGTGGGCATGGCGTGCTCGGGGGGGTGATGAGAGAGAGGAAGCCCGGGGACGACCGTCCCCGGGCTAACGGGTGTGAGCGTCAGTCCCGCGGTTGGCCGCGCCCCATGGGCTGCATCCCGCCCGGCGTGGTGTTCGACGACGGCGGGGGCGGGTCGTGGAGGATCAGGTCTTCCCCCGTCTGCCGCTGCGACGCCAGCCCGGTGATCCAGTCGGCCGCGAACTGGCTCACCGGCACCTTCCCGGCTTCTCCCGTGGTCGTGAGGTTGAACGCCCGCACGAACACGTCCCAGTTCGTGGCCCCGTCGAACGGCATGTCGCGCGGCAGCTTCGCCAGCTCCTCGAAGTAGCGGCGCAGCTCGGCCGGGTGGTTCGTCGCCAGGTGGTGGTACAGCGCCCACGACGTGCTGCGGGCCTTGTTCACCAGGAACTCCTGCCGGCGGCGCCCGTAGCTGATCGGGTCCTCGGCCGGCGGTCCCCCCGTCACCGCCATCGGGCCGCCCACGGCGGCGCCCATCGGGCTGCCCATCGGGCCGCCCAGGATCGGCGGGGGGCTCCCCCCCACCGGCGCGCCCATCGGCCCGATGCCGGTCGGCGGACCGCCCGCGGTCGTCGGCGACGGCGGCGGGTCCTTCGGCTTCGGCAGCTTCGGGTCGTCGGCGTCGAGCTTGGCGGCCACGGCCGCGAAGTACGCGTCGGTCACCACGTTCTTGAGCATCACCGCCGGGTCGGCCGGGAGAACCTTCTTCATCTGCAGGTCGCGGAACAGCTTCTGCTGCGCGAAGTTCGGGGCGCCGTACCCGGTGGCGAGGCCGACGGTGGCGACCGTCTTTCCTTCCGGGCCTTCGGTGAACACCGCCCCGCGCGGCCGGTGGAAGAACTCGGCCGACCCGTGCGCCAGCCACGCCGGGCTGCTCACGTGCTTCGGCATCAGCCCGGCGGCGTAGAACAACTGCCGGCTCCCCTCGCGGCTCACGGCCGCCAGCTCCGTGTCGCGCTGGTTGTAGGCGTCGGCCATCGCCCACGTCATCATCCGGGCGGCCTCGGCGGCCTTCATCCCCTCCATGCCGCCGCCGTCGTCGTTCAGCTTCAGCGTCGCCGTGTTGGCGTCCTTGTACGACTCGGGGTGGAGGAGCTTGTCGCGGCCCACGCCGCGCTTGTAGATGGTGTTCACCTGCCGCTGGAACGTCATGCCCACGTCGTCCACCCGGTCGTTGGCCAGCACGAGCACGTCGTGGTCCGGGGCGAAGAAGCCGTCGGTGACGACGCCGGTCACGTCGAGTGCCGCGCGGAGCTTGCCGACCTCTCGCGCGTCGCCAGCGAGGATGACCGGGAGCTGGCGGTCGGGGAGCGGCAGCGCGACCCCGCGGGCGGCGTGCCACAGGTAGAAGGCGCGGAAGTTCGTCTCCAGCTGCGCCAGCCGCCGCTGCGCCTCGCCGGTGCGGGGGCCGCCGGTGGTGACGATGTGGTAGTGGTCGCCGGGGGTGGCGTACACGTCGTTGAACGCGACGCCGATGCGGTCCCGCCAGAGCGGCGCCTCGCCGAGGTTCGGCGTGCGCGCCCGCAGCCCGCCCTGCACCGCCTCGTAGGCGGCGACGAACCGCTCGACCGCGGGGGTGTTGGCCCCCTTCTTGGCCTTCGCCGCCGCGAGCAGTTCGTTCGCCATCGTCTCGGCCTCGTCCACCAGCCCGACCTCCAGGGCGTCGGTGAGGACGGTCAGCAGCTTCTGGGTGTCGTCCTTGGTGCGCTGCCAGTCCTTGTGCCGCTCGAGGACCAGGCCGGTGAACGTCCGGTTCGGGGCCGGCTTCCCCGCGGGCTCGGAGTACAGCTGGATTTCCGTGCTGTCCACCAGGAGGTTCGTGGTGCCGAACGGGTGGTGGAGGATGATCGGCCAGCGGGGGTTGAACCGCGCGCTCTCCTTGAGCATCGGGTAGAACAGCCCCGCCTGCCCGTTCTTCACCTCCGGCGACTTCGTGACCGGGATGACGACGAAGATCGACCGCGTGGGGTCTTGCGCGCCCGCGTTGCCGGACGGCGCGCCCATCGGTCCGCCCGGGGCGACCGGCGGCCCCATCGGTCCGCCGCGGCCCGGACCCATCGGGGTGCCGCCGACCGGACCACCCAGCACCGGGGCGGGGGCAAGGCCGCCCTCGCCCATCCCGCCGGCGGGGCCGGCCGCGCCGCCGGCTCCGCCGCCCCCTTCCAGGATGATGCGGACGACGAAGTAGCCGGCGTCGGCCTGGGCCGCGGCGAGCGTGGCCAGGAACCCGGCGGCGAGCAGGAACGGCCTCATCGCGTCGTCTCCGAACGGGGTGTCGGGCGGGCCGAGTTACTTGAACTGGACCGGCAGCGCCGGGCTGTCCGGGGCGACAAACGGCCGCGGCGTGATGTCGGGCGCCCGCCGCAGCACGTCGCGCTGGGTCGTCTGGAGGCCGGTCAGGTTCACCGGCCGCGTGGTCGAGCCGAGGGGTTCGATGACGTACTCCGTCACGGCCTTGGCCACGTCCTTCGCCGACTGCGGCACCAGCCCCTGCTGGATCACGGGCTTGACCGGATCCCAGTTCACGTCGAACAGCCCCTGCCAGGTCTTGAGCCCCTCGTCGAGCCGGAGGGCCATCCCCTTCCACGGCTGATCCTTGCTGGCAGGGTTGGCCGAGCGCGGGCCGACCCAGGTGATGACGCCGGTGGCGATCACGTCGGCCATCGGGGCGGCGTACTGCTTCGCCGCGGCGCCGCCCCTCGGCGGGGCCATGTTGAGGATGCCGAGCACCGCCTCGCCGGCGTCCGCGGAGTCGCCGACGGCGTTCTTCGGGGCGGGGCCGAATTCGATCTTCTGCCCGCTGATCTGAAACGAGTCGATCGGCACCTTGTTGAGGGCGACCAGGGCGAGGGTGTGGACCGGGTACAGCTTCTTCCCCGGCTCGGTCTCGTACTCGGCGAAGCGGACCTGCCCGAGCGACCGCACGGCCTGCCGGCGGATGTACTGGAGAACCGCCACCTGGTCCGGCGGCACGACCTTGCGAACGACCCCCTTCTCGTCCGGCACGTTGAGGAGCGTCACGAGGGCGTCGGCCTTGAGGACGCAGTTCTGGACCGCGGTGATGAGTGCGCCGACGGTCTTGGGGTCGGCGGCGTGTTTGCGGGAGCGGTAGTCGTTGATGTCGTAGGCGGCGAAGAGGTTGCCGGCGGCGTGCAGGGCGTAGTAACGGATCTCGGGCGGCACGTTCGGGTCGGTGAGGAGCTTCGTGACGGTCGGCCAGTGGTCCCGCGCCCCGCTGCGGCAGGCGGCGGCGAGCATCCGGGCGGCGTTGATCTTCACGACCTGGTCGTTCGACTTGGTGACGATCTCGCCGAGCGCCTTGTCGAGGGCGGTGCCGAGCCCGCGGATGTACTCCGACTCCTTGGCGATCATCTCGGCGTCGCGCGCGGTGGCGGTGGCGATGTTACCCTGGCCCGGTGCCGCGACGGGGTTCTGGACCGGGACCGGGCTGGGGACGATGAGGTTGCGGTAGATCTCGGTGATGAGCTGGTCGACGGTGAGCGGCGTGTTGGGGTTCGTCGGCGGCGGCTCGACGCGGAAGTCCTGGGGGGCGGTGTGGGTGAGCGGGAGCGAGACGTAGTCGGCGTGGTACTTGGCGAACGCCTCGAACGCGGCCTTGGCCTTGGCGGCGTCGGCCTTGGTGACCCCGCCCGCGGACCGGAGCCCGGCGACGTCCAGGTACGCGCCGGTTCGCTGCGGCAGGTTCGGTCCCTTGCCCCCCGGCTGCTGCCCGGAGACGACGGCGGACCCGCCGACGGCCGCGACCACGGCGGCGAGGGCGGCGAGGGTGACGCGGACGTGTGCCATCGGAGCCCCTGCGGCGGACGTGAGTGTGGATTCAGGCTAACCCCGCCGCGCGCGGGATTCAAGGGCCGGCGCGGGTGGCAGTTACGGTTCCGTTTGCCGGCTGGCGTTGACTTTGTCGGCCGGGCGGATAGTATTTCCCCACGCACCTGACGGCCGCCGCGGGTGACGGGCTGTAGCTCAGCTTGGTAGAGCGCTTGGTTCGGGACCAAGAGGTCGCAGGTTCGAATCCTGTCAGCCCGACTCTAGGATCATAGGGGTTTTTGGCGAAACGCTCCCTGCCGGTGCCCTGAAGTTTGCAGGGTTGGTTGCAGGGAATAAAAACGACCCCCGCCCGGCTGCCACCGGGCGGGGGTCTTCGGGCAAGCCTTCCGGCTCACCAGCTTCCGGAGGACTTGTCGTGCGTGAGGCCAAGCCGTGGTTCCGTAAGTTCGATTCGTGGTGGTACGTCGAGGTCGGCGGCAAGCAGGTCAAGCTGGCCAAGGGGCGGGACAACCGCCCCGAGGCCGTCCGCAAGTTCCACCTCCTCATGGCGGGCACCCGGCCCGCCGCCCCCAACACCCTCTCCGCCGCCGAGGTCTGTGACCTGTTCCTGCGCCACTCGGAGCGGGAGCACGAGCCCGAGACGTTCGACTGGCACCGGTACTACCTCCAGAGTTTCTGCGACCGCTGCGGCGGCCTGAAGGCCGCCGACCTGATCCCGTTCCACCTCACCGCCTGGCTGGACGCCAACGACTGGAAGGCGTCCCGCCGCCACGCCACCGGGGTCGTCAAGCGGGCCTTCGCGTGGTGCCT
>DASPHQ010000289.1:0-2349 GCA_035629595.1 Urbifossiella sp.
TACGTTCGGCACCGCGTTGCAGAAGCCGGTCGTCACGTCGATCGCGCTGCTCGCCAGCAGGTACTTGGCCAGAGCGGGGGTCAGCTCGGGATACGCTTGCTTCATCAGCGCCACCACGCCGGCGAGTTGCGGCGCCGCGGCCGAGGTTCCGCTGAACGCCGCCCACCCGTCGTCCGCCGCGGTCTCGTCGCCGGTGGGGAACACGCCCCCGCCGTTCCCCACGTCGATCTGGTCGCCAGGCTGCACCGGGAGCATGATGTACATCGCCCGCGGCTGCATCCCCACCAGCCCGCACACGTCAGGGACCACGCGCCCCGAGTAGATGTTGCTGGGGAAGCCGCTGGAGTAGTTCGACGCCTGCAGCAGCCCGTCTCCGTCCAGGAAGGCGCCGCCGGCCGAGATCACGTCGGGGTGCTGGCCGGGGAAGCCGGCGTGCCCGTTCCCCGCCGAGAAGATCACGATGATCCCCTGCGCCACCGCGGCAGCCACCGCGGTGGCCAGTGCCATGTCCGCGGCGCTCAGCACGAACGGGGCGTGGCTCCCCCAACTGCAGGTGATGATGTCCGGCTGCAGCCCCACCGCGGTGTTGAAGGCGCCGGCGGCGTTCACCGGGCTCATCTTTATCGGCAGGAGGTCGACGTCGGGGGCCACCGCGAAGACGTTGGCGGACTCCCCCGTACCGTGGCCGCTGTCGTCGGAGAACGGATCGGTGGCACCGGGGCCCAGCACCGCCGGGGCCGCCGAGTACCCGTGCCGGTCGAAGAACGGGTGCGCGAACCACCCGCTGTCCACCATCGCCACGCGCACGCCGCGCCCCGTGATCCCCAACCGGTGCACCCGGGCCGCGTTACACCCCGCCGCGACGTCGCCGGGCACCCGCAGGTGGAAGTAGCCGGCCGGCGGCGGGAAGGCGGTGGGCGACATCTCGTAGCGCTTCTCCTCGAGCGCCACCCCCTCCAGCACGTCGGCGAACTCGGTGCTCTGCGTGGAGACGTGGCCGCGCAGCGCGGTGGACGGCGCGTCGAGGAACTGACCCACGGCCACCCCCTCCTGCGGCTTGATCACTGTCTCGTCGTGCACCTCCAGCCGCGTCTTGAAGGCGCGTTCGAACGTCTCGGGGGGCCCGGCGAAGTTGACCGTGTACGGGGTGATCTGCAGCACCTCGAACCCCGCGCTGGTCAGTCGCGCCGCCGCAGTCATCACCAGGTCGGCCGACGAGGCGAACGACGTCACCGAGGGCGAGGAGATGCTTGCGCCGCCCTGGAACATCGGCACGCCGCCGAGCGAGTGCGGCGAGGCCTGCGCGAAGATCCGCTGCGGCAGGGGAGAGGAGGAGGGTTTCGAGCTGTCATTATCGTCCGTCTTCATAATCTTCTCCGTGTTCTGCATGACCAGACTCGGGATACTTGGGTCGTCAGGCGGGCTCCAAGCCGTATGGCGCACGTATTGGCGTCGTCAACGCCAAGAACGGGACGATCGACTCAGTTCATGCACGAGATCGAACTGTTGGTCTAATGTAGGCGGTCGAATCGCTACGTCCAGCTTTTTATTAGGCGATGCGGACCGTGCACACGACAGACCCGGCTCCGAATCGCGGAAGGTTCACCGACTCCCCCTCCTGTCCGATCCCGTAGGCAGTAGATTCGCCGCTCCCGAGGACGAACTCCCACGCCTGCCGGACCAGTATCCGCCGATGCTGCGGGGGCTGCTTAACGATCCCGGCCGACTGGCTTGGCTCCCTCGGCGACGATGCGCCGCCGCCCTGGGCACCTACCAAGTGGAGACCCGGAGCAGGGGTTCCCAGCCACTTCACGGGCGAGGCCTGGAGTGGCTGGCGCACCAGGGCCTCGCGCTGAAGTCGACCATTCCGGGGGGGGGGCGGAAAGTCCCAGTTTGGAGGGTGACGACCGCCGGCGCGGTGGCGATTGCGCTCGACTGGGTGGATCCCTGGAGGGTGGATTGAGCCGGAAGGCCTCGCAGGGGCCGAGGACCTTCGGCGGGGGCACTGCCCCCCTGCCTGAGGGTGAGGACCGGCCCGGACGGGATGTGTGGATCGCTCTTCGACCTGGTCGACCCTGAGCGGCTGAGGACCGCCGCGACGGGGTGTGCGGCCGAGCTGGAACAGATCAAGCGGCGTCGCGGCGGCGTGTACCCGTGACGGATCTACGATTCTGGTTCTTCGTTGATTTAGTTGCAGGTGACCGTACCCCTGAGCTCGACTTTGGCCTTTCTCAGGCGGCGTAGGCGAGGGTTTCTATCAGGCACCTGAACAGAGGGGCCGGAAATTCTTCTGGTTCGCCGTCGGACCGTGACCCCGAAGTATTTCTCACCTCCCAGAGATGGCGGCGC
>DASPHQ010000290.1:0-3690 GCA_035629595.1 Urbifossiella sp.
GGCGCGCATGAACACGTCGAACCCGCGCATCGACTCCAGCCCGCGGGCGGCGTAGGTGACGAGCTTCACCCCCGGCGGCACGTCGCGGCCGCCGACGCGCCGCGGGGCCGCCGGGTCGGGCTTCCAGACGGCGGTGTCGATGCCGTCGAACAGGGTGCGCAGCTTGGACCGGTACTCGGCCGGGAAGCGGCTTCGTTGCCAGTCCGTGGGGCTGTAGCCGAGGTCGCAGTTGTCGAGGTCGAGGAGGATCATGGCGTTCCGCGCCCGGGCGCGGAGGCGGTCGGCCGGGCGCGGCGGGAAGTCGGGGCGGAAGTCGAGGTCGGAGTCGGCGGGGCGGTAGAAGTACTCGAACAGGTTGACGACCGGCACGCCCGGGTACAGGTCGCGGAGGAACAGCGTGGACCCGAACCCGCTGTGCCCGACGACCAGGTCGGGCTTCACGTCCGGGGCCGCGGCGAGCGCGTCGCGGACCCCGGCGGCGTGCCACACGGCGTTCTCAAACGTGCGGCTGCAGTAGTGCGTCCTGGCGGTCGCCCCGCCGGTGGTCTGGTAGCGGAGGCAGCGCACCCCGCGGACGACGCCCTCGCGCTTCTGCGACACGAACGTGCAGCGGGTGCCGGGCGTGGCGGCGAGCCGGAGCGCGACCGGGCCGAACTGCGCCGGGAAGTTCGGGTGAACGAACAGGACGTGCATGGCCGCTCCGGGTCCGCCGGCGGCCGGGCCGGCCGCGCCCCGGTGTTGTAGGCCGGACGACATGCGACCGCCGGTGGTCAGCCGGTCGGGGACGGGGCCGACGAGCAGCGGGTGCGGGAGGAGTTCTGCCGGCGACGCCGCCGCCTTCCAGATGTTCATCATTCCCGCAGTGCTGGAGGGGACCTACCGACCGCAACCGGTCCGGCGCGTTGGCGTACCGGAGGGTTTCGGCCGCCTCGTAGCACACACGCACGGCCGCACTGCCGCTTCACGGTCCGCACCAATCGCACGCTCCGGCCGCCGAACGCGCATACCCCGGGGTCGTCGTCGGGAAAGTCCCGATTCCGCCGCGGGACGACCGGACGGGGACCGGCGGTTGCAACACCGGGGCGGGTTCTCGCTCGCCGAGGAACCGCGATGTCCGTGAAGCTGAAGAAACTCGCCGACCAGGTGATCGTGATCACCGGCGCGTCGTCCGGCATCGGCCTCGCGACGGTGGAGGCGGCGGCGAAGAAGGGGGCGAAGGTCGTCCTCGCCGCGCGCAGCGACGAGACGCTCGACGAGGTGGTCGGGCGGATCAGCGCGGCGGGCGGGACGGCGGTCGCCGTCCCCTGCGACGTGACCGACCGCGCCCAGGTGGACCGGCTGGCCGCGGAAGCGGTCCGCGCGTTCGGCCGGATCGACACGCACCAGCACGGTCGCGTCCACCCGGGAGCCGTGGCCGGCGGCGATCGCCGAGTTCGGCGCGGTCGCGTCGGACGTGCTGATTCCCATCGCCTGGCGGACGGGGCAGTTCCCGGTGGCCGCGCGGAACAGGCAGTACCCGCCCAGTAGCGTCGAGAGGAGGCCGCCGCGCGAGACGCCGTAGCCCAGCAGCGCCGCGCCGCCGAGCAGGGACAGCGACCGCTCGACGCCGCCGACGTTGGTGCGGAGCGGCGGGAGGGCGTCGAGCGCGGTCGTCGCCGCCGGGTCGGTGAGCGAGCGGGCGGCGACGGTGAGCAGGGTCGAGGCCATGATCCCCTCGTGCGGTGGTGGTGAGCCGGTCTGCCGGGGGGCGCTGGATGCAACCGAAATGCCGGGTTCCACGGTCACGCCCGGGGGGATGCGGCGTCGGGAATCTCCTGACCCCGGACCGGGCTGATCCACGTCGCCGGTCGCAACTCCCGGCGCGGCAAGGGGTCACACCGCCGTGTCGCTCCAACATGAATTCGTCTGGCCGACTCAATGCTTATTGCGACCCCCCAGGGGGAGGCCAGACACAATGGGCGCCGCCCGAACGACCCGCGTCGGAACCCGCCCCCGACTCGCCCCTCCGGCGCGCCGGCTGCATCGTTCGAGCCGCCCCGGACGCAGCGGGCGTGGGACCGGACCCGCGCCCGATTCCTCACCTCTTCCAGCGGAGGATGCGATGGCCGATCAGAAGAACCGCGGCGGTCAGAAGGCCGGGAATCAGAACCCGGGGGAGCCGGAGAAGGCCCAGGGGACGAACACTGGCGGGGCCGGCGCACGGTCCGACGCCGACAAGCAGCAGGACCAGCGGTCGAACCCCGACGACGCCGCCCGGCAGCCCACCGACCAGACGCGGTGAGGCGTCGGGAGAGCCCCCATTCCTCGCCCGCGCCGCGGCCGGCGCCTTCGGTTTGCATCACGCCGGCCGCGGGCAACGCCGCCCGCCAACATTCCCCATCAGGATGAACCCGTGACCCGCACCCCGTTCCGCGCCCTCGCCGCGGCCTGCGTCGCCGCCCTCGGTGTGACCCTCGCCTCCGCCCAGGAAGCCCGCCAGCCCGCGGCCAAGGCCGTGACCGACGCCGAGTTCGTGACGAAGGCCGCCAGCGGCGGCCTGTTCGAGGTGAAGTCGAGCAAGCTGGCCCTGGAGAAGGCGACGAAGGCCGAGTGCAAGCACTTCGCCGAGATGATGATCAAGGACCACACGAAGGCGAACGACGAGCTGAAGGCCGCCGCGGCGAAGGCCGGCGTCCCGCTCCCGGCCGAGCTGGCGCCGCACCACCAGAAGATGCTCAACGACCTGAAGGCGGCCCGCGACTTCGACGCCGCCTTCGTCGACGCGCAGCTGAAGTCGCACGTCGAGGCGGTGGACCTGTTCACCGCCGCGAGCGCAAGCGTGAAGGACCCGGGGCTGCGCGACTTCGCCGTGAAGACGCTGCCGACGCTGAAGATGCACCTCGACCACGTCAAGAAGCACGCCAAGTAGCGAACGGCGGGCGGGTTCCCGGCCCGAGAACCCGCCCGCGCGGGCCGGTTGCATTCCCCCAAAGGACGAGTCATGACCATCGCCGAACCGATCGACCCGACGCGGGTCAAAACCACCCTGACCCCGGAGGACCGCGCCGCGGACTCCGACGCCGCCCCGGTGGCGACGGCGCTCGGGCTGTTCAGCATCGCCCTCGGGCTGGCCGAACTCGCCGCCCCGCACTGGGTCGCGGCGCGGACCGGCGTCCCGTACCCCAACCTGATCCGCGCCTACGGGCTGCGCGAGCTGGCCGCCGGCGTCGGCATCCTCCAGGCTCGCCGCCCCGCCCCGTACCTGTGGGCGCGCGTCGCCGGCGACGTGCTCGACCTCGCCACCCTCGCCGCCGCCTACGCCGGCGGCCAGGGGACCGGCCGCTACCGCGCCGGCCGGGCGCTCGCCTCCGTCGCCGCCGTCACCGCCGCCGACGTGGCCTGCGCCGCCGCCCACTCCTGACCCCCAACCTGGAGCACCCCCGATGAAAGCGATCGTCTGGCACGGCAGGGAAGACGTCCGGTGCGACACCGTGCCGGACGCCAAGATCGAGGAGCCGACCGACGTGGTCATCAAGGTCACGTCCACCTGCATCTGCGGGTCCGACCTGCACCTGTACGACATGTACCTGCCGGCCATGCTCCCCGGCGACATCCTCGGCCACGAGCCGATGGGCGAGGTCGTCGCGGTCGGCAGCGCCGTCACCAAGTTCAAGACGGGCGACCGGATCGTCGTCCCGTTCGACATCGCCT
>DASPHQ010000291.1:0-9087 GCA_035629595.1 Urbifossiella sp.
GACGTGCCCGCCGGCCTGCTGAACGATGCCGAACACCGTGGCGAGCCCCAGGCCCGTCCCCTGGTCCGGCCCCTTAGTGGTGAAGAACGGCTCGAAGGCGCGGCCCCGTACCTCCTCGGTCATGCCCGTGCCGGTGTCCGCCACCGTCAGGCGGGCGACCCGCCCGGCCGCCTCGGTGGTGGCGGAATGGCCGGTTGCCTCGGTGCGGATGGTCAGGGTGCCGCCGCCGGGCATGGCGTCGCGGGCGTTCACCGCCAGATTCATCACCACCTGCTCCAGGTGGCTGCGGTCGGCGCGGACCGTCACCGGCCGGGCCGCGAGCGCGGCCTCGACCACGACCCGGCCGCCGAGCAGCCGGCCGAGCAGCCCGGACATCGAGGCCACGACCTCGTTCAGGTCCAGCACCTCGACCCGTGCGGGCTGGCGGCGGCTGACCATGAGCAGCTGGCGGACGAGGGCGGCGGCCCGGTCGGCGGTCGTGACGAGGTCCAGGTACATTTCCCCCGACGCGGCGTCCCCGGGCGTCGCCCAGAGGAGCTCGGCGTTCCCGCGGATGACGGTCAGCAGGTTGTTGAAGTCGTGGGCGATCCCCCCGGCCAGCCGACCCACCGCCTCCATCTTCTGGGCCTGGCGGAGTTGCTCCTCCAGGCGCTTCCGGTCGGTGACGTCCCGGTAGACGCCTAGTATCCCGACGACCCGCCCGCAGTCGTCCCGCAGCGGAGCCTTGCTCGTCAGGTAGGTCCCGCGCGTGCCGTCCGGCCGGGTGTGGCACTCCTCCCGGTCGAGCACCGGCGTCCCGCCGTCCAGCACCTCCCGGTCGCCGGCCCGCCGGGCCTCCGCCTCCGCCGGGTCCGGCGCGAGGTCGTGGTCACTCCGCCCGACCACCCGGCCCGGGTCGGTCAGCCCGTAGTCGCGGGCGACCCGCTCGTTGCACCCGAGGTAGACCGAGGCCCGGTCCTTCCAGTACACCCCGGCCGGGATGTTGGCGATCACGCACCGGAGCACCTCCTCGCGCTCCCGCAGGGCCAGCTCCGCGCGCCGCCGGCGGGTCACGTCGCGGAACATCTCCAGGCTCGTGCCCCGGCCGGCCCCCTCGATCGTCGCGTACCGCACCTCGACCGTGAGTTCCGCGCCGTCCTTCCGCCGGTAGGTGCGCTCCGCCGTCAGCGTCACGTCCCCGGCGGGGGGGCCGACGTGGACCGGCTCGAGGGCGCTCGCGTCGAGCGCGGTCAGCTCGTCGCGGGTGTACCCGAGGGTGTGACACGCCTGGGCGTTGGCGTCGAGGATGCGCCCGCCGCGGCCGACCACCAGGATGGCGTCGGCGGCCCGCTCGAACAGCTCGCGGAACCGGGCCTCGCTCTCCCGCAGCGCCCGCTCGCCGCGGCGGCGGTCGGTGGTGTCCCGGATGACGGCCACCGAGTGCCGGTGCCCGCCGTCGGCGTCGACCACCGGGACCACCTGCCACTCGGCCCAGACCCGCGACCCGTCCTTGCGCCGGCCCGGCACCTCGACGCGAACGGGCGCGGTGCCGCGGACCGCCTCGCGGACCGCGTCGAGGCTGTCGGCCTCGTCCACCAGCACGCTCGGGCTGAGCCCCACCGCCTCCTCGTTCGTGTACCCGGTGAGGTGCTCGAAGGCCGGGTTCGCGAACACGATTCGGACCCCTGCGGGGTCGTCGATCGCCACGATCGCGACCCCGTCCCGGCACGCCGCCAGCGCCGCCCCGAGGGGTGGCGCGCCCGCGACCGTCGCCGGGGCGGGGGCCGGCCGGCGGGAGTCGACCGCCCCGCCCGCCAGGATCGCGGCCGCCAGCCCGACCACGACCGCGACCACGGCCGTCCCGCCCGGCGGCGCCAGCGCGTGCGCCGCGCCGGCCAGTCCCGCCGCCCCAAGGGCCACCGCGATCGCGTGGCGGGGGACGAGGCCGCGCCGCCGGAGCACGGCCAGCGCGGCGACTGCCGCCGCCGCCGCCAACAGTCCGTGGGCGGCGGCGGCGGACGCGAGGGCGGGCGGTGCCAGGGGCATCGACGTGACTCACCGGTGGGGCGGGCGTTCCCCGCCTTCGCGCCGGAACGGCCCGGGGCGCGAGGTGGAGCGCGAAGCGTAGCTCACGCACCAGTTGCCGGACGTGGTTACTGGTATGTCGCCGGGAGGTTGTTCTCGTGCGGCGCGATTACGCGCGTGTGGCAGGAGACGACTATTTGCGGGCGCGATTATCGGCACACCTCTACGATAGTTCTGGGAAACGTGGCGCCCCGGGCCACCGGGTCGCGACACGGCGTCTACTGTTCTCACTCCCACCCTGACGAACGGATCGTCCCCGACCGATCCCCCTGAGTTGAGTAAGTAATGCCCACGCCCCCCGCCCGCCCCGGGCTCGGTACCGCGTTCGAGCGGCTCGAGGACCGCGCCCTCCCGGCCCAATTCGGCGTCCCGTGGGCCGACCCCGGGCACCTGACCCTCAGCTTCGTCCCCGACGGCACCGCCACCCCGGCCTGCCCCAGCGCCCTCGCCGCGACACTCGCCCCGGCCGGGTCGGCCGCCGCGGGGCAGCGCGAGGTGCTGCGGGCGTTCCAGACGTGGGCGGTCCACGCGAACCTCAACATCGGCCTCGTCGCCGACGGCGGTCAGGCGCTCGGCGCCGCCGGCGCCGTCCAGGGCGACGCCCGGTTCGGCGACGTCCGCGTCGCGGCGGCCCCGATCGCCGCTGCCGAGGCCGCGGCCGCGTCGCCGTTCAGCTGGCTCGGCACGACCCTGGCCGGCGACGTGGTGCTCAACAGCGCGCTGCGGTTCTCGCCCGGGGGCGGGGCGGGCGCCTACGACCTGTTCTCGGTGTCGCTGCACGAGGCCGGCCACGTGCTCGGCCTGGGCCACGGCGACGAGGCGGCGGTGATGAACGCCGTCTACGTCCCGTCGACCGGGCTGTCGGCCGACGAGGTCGCCGGGCTGCAGGCGCTCTACGGCGCCCGGGCCGCCGACGCGTTCGACCGCCGCGGCCCCAACGGGACGCTCGCGACCGCGACCGTCCTCCAGAGGGATCTCGCGACCGGCGCCCGGTACGCGGCCGACGCCGACCTCACCACGACCGCCGACGTGGACGCGTTCCGGTTCCAGGCGGCCGGCAAGACCGCGACGGTGACGCTCCAGGCCGAGGGCGTCAGCCTCCTCCTCGCCCGGGTCAGCGTGTTCGACGCGCGCGGGGTACGGGTCGCGAGCGGCGCGGCCGCGGACGTGCTGGCCAACGACGTGGCCCTCCGGCTTCCCGGCCTGACCCGGGGCGCCACGTACACCGTGCGGGTCGAGGCGGCGACCGCGGACGTGTTCGGCGTGGGGGCGTACCGGTTGACCGTCAACGCCGGCACCGACCAGGCCCCGCCGCCGGTGGCCCCGGAGGCGCCGGCGACCGACGCGCACGCCAACGACACCCTGGCGGCCGCGACCGACTTGTCCGCGCTCGGGGCGCGCGCGCTGGACGCCCGGTTCGACGTGACGTACCGGGCGGCGGTCGAGGACGCGGGGGACGTGGACTTCTACCGCCTCGCGGCGCCGGCGTCCGGGGCGGCGAACCTGAACGTGCTGGTGTGGGCGACCGACGGGGCGCTCGACCCGCAGGTCCGGGTGTTCGACGCCCGCGGGAACGCGGTGCCGGTCCGGGTGCTGGCGAACGAGGACGGGCTGGTCAGCGTCGTGGCCACGGGCGTGGCGCCCGGCGTCTACTACGTCCGGGTCGCGGGGAAGCCGTCCGGGGCGACCGGCGGGTACGTCCTCGCGGCCGACTTCAACGCGCTCCCGCCGCCGGCCGCGGACGCGGAGTTCGCCGGCGACCTCGGCCCGGCGGCGCCGACCGCCACGACGGAACTGGCGGCGGCGGGCGGGCTGTACCAGTTCGCCCTCGACGCCGCCGGCGGCGGGGTGACGCTGACGGTGAGGGACGCGGCCGGCGGCGTGGTCTTGGTGCTCGACGCCGCGGCGGGGGAGCCGGCCGTCACCCGGTCGGTGTTCCTCGCGGCGGGCGACTACACGCTCACCTACACGTCGAGCACAGTGTGGGGGGGAACGGCACCGGTCTGCTACCACGCCGCGCTGACGCGGCTGAGCGAGGGGGCCGGCACGTACCCGCCGTTGCTGCCGGGCACGACGACGACCTACACGACCACGACTACGACCGGCACCACGCTGTACCTCGCGCCGACCACGACCCTCAGCACCACCCAGGTTTTCGCCCCGACCACGACCAAGCTCGGGTCGTGGTACTCCTTCTGACCCGCCCCCGGCGCCCCGAGTGTACGAATGCCCGCCACCGACCCCGAGCCGACGGCGATCCTGACCGACCAGCCCGCCGCCCCGGCCATCGTGTTCGAGGGGTCGGACGCCGGCGCGCCCGCCCATCCGGACCCGCGGACCGACCCGGGTGTCGTCCGGTTCCCGCAACCCGGCACCACCTACCTCGGCTTCCGCCTCGCGGGCGAGCTCGGCCGCGGGGCGTTCGGACGGGTCTACCTGGCCTACCAGGGCGACCTGGCCGGCCGCCCGGTCGCCCTGAAGGTGGCGCCGGGCATCGTCGGCGAGTCGCAGACGCTCGCCCAGCTCCAGCACCAGAACATCGTCCCGGTGTACTCGCTCCACCGGGACGGACCGCTCCAGGCCGTGTGCATGCCGTACTGCGGGCGAGTCACGCTCGCGGACGTGCTCGTCCGATTCCGGGGCGGCGCGTGCCTCCCGAGCTCCGGGCGGGAGCTGCGGAGTACCTTCGTCCCGCGGGGCGAGCAGACGGAGCGCAGCCACCGGGGCGACCCTACGCCGCACACGCCCACCCCCACCTCCCTGCCACCCCTCCCGCCACCCCCGGCCCAGGGCGGGTGGGCCGGACTCGAGGGGCTGTCGTACGTCGAGGCCGTGGTGACCCTGGGCGGCCAGCTGGCGGACGGGCTGGGGCACGCCCACGACCGCGGCATCCTCCACCGCGACCTGAAGCCGGCCAACGTACTACTCGCAGACGACGGCCGGGCGATGCTCCTCGACTTCAACCTCGCCGAGGACACGAAGGCCCGGGGCGACGCCGGGCGGGCGGCCGTCGGCGGCACCCTCGCGTACATGGCCCCGGAGCAGCTGCGGGCGTTCCGCGACCGGGGCGGGAACCTCGACGGCCGGTGCGACCTGTACGCGCTGGGGATGGTCCTGTTCGAGCTCCTCACCGGCCGGCACCCGTTCCCCGCCCACCGCGGACTCGGCCGCCCCGCGCTCGGGCCGATGCTCGCCGCCCGCGAGGCCGGCGCCCCCTCGGCCCGGGCGGCGAACCGGGCGGTGTCGCCGGCGGTGGACGCGGTCGTGCGGAAGCTCCTCGCCCCGGCCCCGGCCGCCCGCTACCAGTCGGCGCGGCACCTCCGCGAGGACATCGACCGGCACCTCGCCCACCGGCCGCTGCTCCACGCCCCGAACCCGTCGGCCCGCGAGCGGGCGGCGAAGTGGGCGCGGCGGCACCCGCGACTGGCCTCCAGCGGGTCGGTCGCGGCGGCCGCGGCTGTGCTCCTGGCCGCCGCCGGTGGGGCGGCCGCGTTCGCGTGGGACCGGGGCCAGACCCTCCACGCCCGGGTCGCCCTCGGCGACCACCGCGCCGACTTCGCCGGGGCGCAGCTGTTCCTCGACGACCGGACCCAGTCCCGCCCGCGGCTGGACGAAGCGGCCTCCCGGCTGCGCGCCGTCCTCGCCCGGTACGGCGTGCCGGAGGAGGGCGGGGACGGGTGGCTCGCCGGTGCCGACGCACGCCGGCTGCCGGACCCGGACCGGGCGCGGCTGCGCGGTGACGTTGGTGAGACCCTGTACCTGCTCGCCGAGGTGGAGTACCAGCACGCCCGGGCGGCGGACGCCGCGGCTCGGGCGGCGCACCTTGACCGGGCGGACCGGCTGAACGCCGCCGCGGCCGGGCTCGCTGGCGACCGCATCCCGCGGGCGGCCGGCGAGCAGCGGGCGGCGGTGGCCGACCTCCGCGGGGACGCCCCGGCGGCCGCGGCGCTCCGGACCGAGGCCGCCGGGGCGCCCGCCGACTCCGCCCGCGACCAGTACCTCGCCGGGGCCGCCCTCGTCCGCCAGGGCCGGTTCCGGGACGGACTCCCGCCCCTCCGCCGCTCGACGTACCTGGACCCGGGGAACCTGTCGGCGTGGTTCGTTCGCGGGACCGCCCACGCCGCCCTCGACCAGTTCGCCGAGGCAATCGCCTGCTTCTCGGCGTGCCTCGCGCTCCGCGACGACTTCGCCCCGGCGTGGCTCAACCGCGGGCTGGCGCGGGCCGCGCTGGGGAACCCGGGTGAGGCGGCCGACGACTTCACCCGGGCGATCGCCCTCGACCCCCGCCCGGCCGCGGCCCACGCCGAGCGCGCCTCGGCCCGGCAGGCGCTGGGCGACCCGGCGGGGGCCGAGGCCGACCTCACCCGGGCGCTGGAGGCGGGCGGCGAGCCGGTCCGCCTGCGGCTGCTCCGGGCCGTGGTGCGCCGGACCCGCGGCGACGCGGACGGGGCGCGGGCCGACCGGGAGGAGGGGCTCCGCCAGACGCCGGGGGACGAGGCGGGGTGGGTGGCCCGGGGGGTGGAGCGGCTCGCCGCCGACCCGCCGGGCGCGCTCGCCGACGCCGACAAAGCACTGGAGATCGACCCGTTCTCGGTCGCCGCTCTGCAGCTGAAGGCGCATGTTCTCGGCGAGCGGCTAGGCCGCCCCGACGCCGCCCTCGCGGTCCTCGACCGGGCGGTCGAGCTCCACCCGGACTACGTCCCGGTTCGCGCCGGGCGGGCCGTCGAACTGGCCCGCCGGGGGAGGCGCGACGCCGCCCACGCCGACGCCCGGGCCGCGCTGCTGCGCGACACGCGGCCGGCGAACCTGTACCAGGTCGGGTGCGTGTTCGCGCTCACGAGCCGGGGGAGCGCGGACGACCGGCGGGAGGCGATGCACCTGCTCTGGGCGGCGGTCCGCGGCGGGTTCGGGCATGACCTGCTCGATTCCGACCCGGACCTCGACCCGGTTCGGGCGGACCCGCAATTCGCGGCCCTGCGGGACTACGCCCGCGGGCACCCCGCCGGAGCCGGGCGCGACTAAACCGCACACAGAACCCACCCGTCGAGGTGGCCTACTTGGGACCACCGTCCCTACCGTCCTGGAGCTCTGCGACCAGTTCCACGTCCATCCCGAACGTCTCGGTCCGGCCGCACGCCAGCAAGCCCGCGGAACTTCCCCACCTCCGGGTAACCGGTTCGCCTGGGGGGCGGTGGCCGCCGCTGGCCTCGATGATGCAGGTGCTGGTGAAGGCGTGCGGTGCCGGCCGACCCGGGGCCCGGCCCGGCACGACCTCGAGGTGGTGGTGCGGGCGACCGGGCGGTGGACCGAGGCTGGTAGCAGGATTCCCCCGGCCTGCGCCTTCAGCGTGACGTGGCGGGAATCCTACTCCCTTCGACGGCTACCCACCTGTGACCGGGGCTCGTATCCCGGCGACCAGGTCCAGGTACTGGCCGAACGCCTCGGCCCCGCCGCAGGCCCGAACCGCCTCAGCGACCTGACGCGCGTGCTCGACGCCGCCGCACGCGGCCACCGCGGCGTGGACCTGGGCCACGTTCGCCAGGACATCGGACACATCGGCCCCGGGCGGAGGGGTCGCGGTGCTGGTCGCGGGGGCAGCCTGGGGACCGGCCGCTGCCTTTGTGACCGTCGCCGGCTTCGCCACCGTCCCCTTCCTCAGCTCGCTCCGCACGTTATGGACCGCGTTCCGGATGCTCGCGTCCGGGGCCGTGACCCCCCTCGCCTTGGCCCGCGCGATCACCGCGTCCGCCGGGAGGTCCAGGTCGGCCGACAGGATAGCCCGGACCGCGGACGAGGCCGACGGGGCGACCGTCCGCTGGGCTGCGGCCGTGACCGGCTTCGGGGCGGGGGCGGCCTTCGTCGCAGGGGCGGGTTCCGCTGCGGCCGGCGGCTTGGCGGTGGGAGCCGGCTTCGACGGCGGTGAGGCCGTGGCCGCCGCGGCCGACTTCGGACTCGCCAGGACGGTGGCTTTCTTCCTGAGCCGCTTGCGGAGGGTGTGGACGGTCGTCCGGATGGCGTCGTCCGGGGCCTTCACCCCCTTCGCCTTCGCCCTGGTGATGACCTCGTCGGCAGTCAGGGCCAGGTTCGCGGACAGGATCTCGCGGACGACGGTCCAGGTCGAGGGGGCGGCCATGGCGGGGGCTCCGGGCGGCGGTGGTGGGGCGGCCGTCCGTGCCGGGTGGCTTGAGCGTGTGAGTATTCTGCACCATCCCGCAGTTGGGGCAATTGGCGGCCACCCTGTCGGTTCAGCAAACCTTCGCGGGAGGACTGAACGTGCGAATTGTGCGGAGGCGGACAGGGCTCGGCGGAGGGGCAAGTCCGGCTGAATGTCGGTTGGAGCCAGCCGAGCCGGAGCCGGCGACCCGGGCGGTGCCGACGGCGGACCCCGGGCGCGGCTGGGCACGACCTCAGGGTGCTGCGGCGGGCGAGCGGGAGGTTGACCCCGGGGCAGCCTCGCCAACACTTCGGCGGGGTCGGTGTACCCGTCTGGGTGACCGCGGCGCCCCCAGCGGCTTGAATGCGTCTCGGGCAGCGGAACCTACTTCCCGGTCGGCACAGGCGGCATCAGCCGCAGCCCCTGCGCCGGGCGGACGCGAACGTCCCGGCGGTCCGCCTTCCCGTCGCCCGGCAGCACCGTCACCTCGCCCCTCAGCCCCGCCATCGCCAGCCCGCCGCGCAACCCCTCGATGGTCGAGTGCGTCGCGGTGAGCCCGGGGCGGACACCCGCCCGCTCCAGCGCGGCCAACACCCGCGGCTCCTCCTGCGGCGTGAACCCGGCGACCAGCACGCGGCCGACGACGAACGGTGCCGCGACCCGTCGCTGATCCTCGGCCAGGTTCGCTTCCAACTCCTTCAACCGTAGTTGCAGTCCCTCAAGGTGTTCCAGGAGTAGCTTTTCCTGCGCGGTCGCGGCCGGCGGCGGGATGACCGGCAGCCCCGGGGGAGGCGACGCGGGCTGTGGGACAACCGGCCGTACCCCCGGTGGTGGGGCGGGCTCCACGACCGGCAGGGCCGGCGGCTGTT
>DASPHQ010000292.1:0-6637 GCA_035629595.1 Urbifossiella sp.
GCCGACCCACCGGCGGAACCGGGCGTAGACCGCGTCCCAGTTGCCGAACTCGGCCGGGAGGTCGCGCCACGGGACGCCGGTCCGGGCGAGGTACAGCAGGGCCTCGAAGAACGCCCGGTCGGGGAGCTTCGGGGCCGGCCCGGCGTTCTGGCGGCGTGCCTGGCGGCGGCCGAGAAGCCGCCCGGGCGACCGGCTCGGCCGTCGCGTTCGTCCGGATGTACTTCACCTCCCCGGTCGCCTCGCTCGCGGCCGACACCAGCGTGTGCTCGCGCCCGCCCACCCACACCGCCGCGGCCGTCGCCCGCCAGTACGACGCCTGCACCGTCCGGTGTACCACCCGGTGCCGCGCCGCCGTCCGGGCGGTCGCCGGGGCCAGCCGCTCGTCCGCCCGCCGGGACCGGCCGCCGGGGGCATCCCGGACGGCGAAGTTCACCGGCACCTCGGCCACGAACCGCCGCCCGGCCAGGTCGAGGACGCGGAGCATCGGCACCGCCGCCCCGTACCCCTCGTCGAACACCAGCCAGTCGCACCGCACCCCGGCCGTCTCCAGCCGGGCCAGCTGGTCCAGGGCGATCCGCCACTTCGGCCGGTAGCGGACCTCGCCCGGGACGCCGGCCGCCCGGCACCGCGGCCGGTCCGCGTCCCACGACTCGGGGAGGTACAGGTCGGCGTCGGCCAGGGCCTGGAACGTCCCCCGGGTCACGGCGACGTGGACGGTCACGACCCCGTGGTCGACCTTGCCGACGCACCCGAGGTACTGCCGCTGCACCCCGGGGGTGTGGTCGCCCCACTTCCGGCAGCTCGCCTCGTCGATCACCCCGACCGTCCCGAGCGGGTCCGCCGGGGTGGCCGCGAGGACCTCGGGCAGGTGCCGGTGGAGGGCGTCGCGGGCGGCGGGGTGGTCCCACCGGGCGGTCGTCAGGAACTCCTGGAGGGTGCGGACCGCGGTCCCGGCCGCCAGGGCGATCGGCTCGACGCTCTTGCGGGGGAGGTCGGTGAGCAGGCCCCGGCAGTAGGTGTCGAAGTGACCGGCCGTCCGGTCCTGGCGGAAGCACCGGCGGAACCGCCGGAGGTAGGCCGCGAAGGCCGGCCCGAGGGCCGCGATCTCGGGTTCGGTCATCGGATTCCCTCCCGATGACTCACCTTACGGACACGCGGGAAACACGCGCTGTACTGCTAATTAGCAGCCCCGGAACCCCATGAATCCCAGGCTTTCCGCCGTTTCGGCCCTCTCGGGCTGTTAACTCGCGGCCCAAAGCCGTTAACTGACCCCTCCCGACTCTCCCGAGAGCGCGAGACGTTTCGCCACTCCCACCCCAAACCGCCACCACCGGCCTCATCGTCCCACCAACCGACCACGCGGTCTGAGACTCCGCTTTCGCGCGAGATTCGGCGCGAGAGTTCGACGCTACCGGTTGTGGCGGAACAGGTAGTAGAAATACTCTCGCGTCGGTGCGGCGATTCCGGGGAGGTTCGCAACCGTTCACGGGGGGTAGGTTGGCGAACACGTTTCGAACCTCGCGCAGAGCCGACAAGACAGCAGTTCGTGAATTGATACCTCGGATAACGCTGGTCATAGGTCAAGGCCGTATCACCTACGCTCCGGTCAGTCGCGCGGCGAGGTCGTTGTCGCCGCCGGTGTCGGTCAGGCGCTGTTCGCGCCCCTGGTACAGGTGGGTGAGTCGCCGGTGGTCGAGACCCAGGAGCGAGAGCATCGTCGCGTGGGCGTCGTGCATGTGGACGCGGTCCTCGACCGCCCGCAGGCCGAGTTCGTCCGTCGCACCGACCGAGCACCCGCCCTTCACCGCGCCGCCGGCCAGCCACATCGTGAACCCGTTCGGGTTGTGGTCGCGGCCGGCGCCGCTCTGCGAGGTCGGCGTGCGGCCGAACTCGCCGCTCCACACCACCAGCGTGCTGTCCAGCAGGCCGCGGGCGGCGAGGTCGTGGAGCAGCCCGGCGATCGGCTTGTCCACCTTCCGCGCCTGGCGCAGCGTGCCGGCGTGCGAGTCGTCGTGGTGGTCCCAGTCCTTCGAGTCGCCGCTGCCGGAGATGAGCTGCACGAACCGCACCCCGCGCTCCACAAGGCGCCGTGCGATCAGGCAGCGGGTTCCGAAGTCGCGCGTCGCCGGGTTGTCGAGACCGTATACGTGGTGCGTCCGGTCGGTCTCGCGGCACACGTCCACCGCCTCCGGCGCTGCCGTCTGCATGCGGAACGCCAGCTCGTAGGCGGCGATGCGGGCGTCGAGCTCGCCGGCCGCCGCGGGCGTGGCGTCGCGGTGGAGCCGGTTCAGGCGCTGGGTCAGGTCGAGGGCGCGGCGCTGGTCGCCGGCGGTCACGCCGGCGGGCCGGTCGACGTAGAGGATCGGCGGCCCATCGGCACGCAGCGTCGCGCCCTGGTACACCGGCGGCAGGTACCCGTTGCCCCACAGCGGCGTGCCGCCCTTCACCTTCCCGTCCGGGTCGGTCATCACGACCAGCGCCGGCAGGTTGTCCGCCTCCGCGCCGAGCCCGTAGGTCACCCACGCGCCGACGCTCGGCCACCCGAGCCGCGACTGGCCGGTGAGCAGTGCGTACCGCGCCGGGCCGTGGTTGAACGCGTCGTGGTAACAGCTGCGGACGACGGCGAGCTTGTCGGCGTGGCGCTGGAGGTGAGGCAGCGCGTCCGAAACGGGAAGCCCGGACGCGCCGCAGCGACGAAATGCGACGCGCGTGCCGAGGAGTGGTTCCTTCCGCACGTCGGTGAACTGCGCCGGGATCGTGCCGAAGCTCGCCGGCAGGAGTTGCCCGTGCCGCCGGTCGAGTTCCGGCTTCGGGTCGAACGTCTCCATCTGGCTCGGCCCGCCGGCCATCATCAGGAAGATGACCGCCTTGGCCCGCGCGGGTCGGTGCGGCGGGCGCGGGGCGAGCGGGTTCGCGCGGGCCTCGCGCTGGGCCAGGTCGAGCAGCGCCCAGGCGCCGAACCCGAGCCCGGCGTGCGCCAGCCAGTGGCGGCGGGTGAGGACGGGGTGCGTCATGGGAGGTAGACGAACTCGCTGGTGTTGAACCAGTCGAGGAGGTCGGGGTGCGTCGGCCGGTCGCCGCGGGGGCCGAGGTCGTTCGGCGTGCCGACGAGGCCGGCGCCGAAGTGTCCCTGCCAGACGCGGTTCACGATCGCGCGCGCCGTCAGCGGGTTGCGCGGCGACGCGATCCATTCCGCCAGCGCCGCCCGCTCCGCCCCGGGAGCCGGCGCCACGCTGCCCGCGAGCCGCGCCAGCAGCGCCGCGGGCACGACCTCGCCGGGGTGCGCCAGTTCGCCGCGCGTCAGCAGCCGCACGTCGAGAGACTTCGTGCGACGGCCGTGCCCGCGGACCGGCAGCTCGGGGTACTCGCTCGGCGGCTGCTTCCGCGCCTCCGCGAACTCCTTCTCGCGCTGACGAGGAAGACGTTCTCGCGCAGCTCCGCTCCGTCGGGGCGGTAGTCGAACAGCGTGCCCGCGGCGAACAC
This sequence comes from Urbifossiella sp., assembly GCA_035629595.1. Lineage (GTDB taxonomy): Bacteria > Planctomycetota > Planctomycetia > Gemmatales > Gemmataceae > Urbifossiella. The sequence continues at coordinate 3,484 of DASPHQ010000292.1, forward strand.
CGCCTGGAGGGCGTAGTAGTCGCGCTGCGAGAACGGGTCGTACTTGTGGTCGTGGCAGCGAGCGCAGCCGACGGTGAGCCCGAGGAACGCCGCGCCGGTCGTGTCCGCGGCGTCGGCGAGCCAGTCGTCGTCGATCTTGCCGGCGACCATCTTCGCCTCCTCCAGCACCGGCCCGACGGCGTACAGGCCGGTGGCGACGAGCGCGGCGCGGTCGCCGGGGTAGAGCGCGTCGCCGGCGATCTGCTCCGTCACGAACCGGTCGAACGGCTTGTCGGCGTTGAAGCTGCGGATGACGTTAGAGCCGCCGCTCGTTCTGGATGAACAGGCGGAGGAACGCCTTACTCTTCCCCGCAGGCGCGGCGGCTTCGGCCGGAGCAGGCTCCGGCCTGCCGGCGTCGATGTCAGCGACCATGAGACGCATCACCTCCCGGGAGAAAGGAGGCCCGCCCGAGCCGCGCCGGGGCCGGTGGCTACCTAGAAGTTGACGACCGCCACGAAGATTGGAAGAAAAAACTGGGTGCGGTCCGACGGAAACCCCCGCACCCGACGCGGATGACCGCGCGTCGGCGGTGGCAGCCGGCCGAGTCTGACCGGTGACCGACTGGCAAGGGGCCGGCGGTACCAGAGTCGCCACCCGCCGTCGGCGTTGAGGTGAACCCCCGGCGGCAGATGGTCGACGGCGTCGTGGGACCACGACCCCTCGGTTCAGTCCGGCGACGAACCGGCCTGGCCGAGGCGATCCAGGGCGAACGCCGCCTCGGCCGAGTGGCGCGGGCTGCGGGCCTGGTTCCGCCACTCCGTCAGCAGCGCCCGCGCCGCCGCCGACGCAGTTCGCTCCAGCACCTCGACCGCACGCACGCCGCGGAGCAGGTCGCCAGACACCACCCCCTCCGCCGGCCCGCCGGCGGGCGGCGCGAACCGCGCCTTCAGCAGTGCCGCCGCCGCGTCCGGGTGGTCCACCAGCCGCTCGACCGCGGCGCGGGCCGCCCGCAGGTCGGGCGAAGCGAGGTCGGCCCACGCTGCGTCCGCGCCCGGCGCCGCGGCCGCACGCGCGGCGTGCGGGACCGCCCACTCGACCACCGAGCCGTCCACGTGTCCGGTCACGAACGCCCGCCCCGCCGGGTGGAACCCGATCGGCTGCGAGCGCCGGTAGTCGAACCCGGTCGTCAGGTCGCGCGGCGTCAGCCGCAGAGACTTGCCGCCGATCAGCTCGTGGGCGGTGATGCCGTGGATGCCGCCGTCCACCAGCGTCCGCCCGCCCGGGGACACGGCCGCGTCGTGGTACGAGTGGACCGGCACCGCCGGGAAGGCCGTCCCGGACGCCAGCTCCCAGACCGCGACCAGCCGCATCCCCCGCGGCGTGCCGTCCTGCCAGTCCAGCGTGCCGGCCACGAACCGCCCGTCCGGCGAGAACCACACCTTCTCGAACCGCATCGAGTCGGACGCCAGCCGGGCGGGCCGCCCGCCGACGCCCGGTGCCTCCGGCGCGAGTACGGCACGGCCGGTCGCGGTCGAGTACACCGTCCCGCCCACGACGACCCAACGCCCGCACGGCGACACCGGGTGCGCCGGCACCGCCTTCGACCACGGCAGCTCGATCCGCGTGGCGTGGAGACCGCTCTGGGTCGTCACGAAGAAGCGGCGCCCGTCTTTGACCGACTCGTCCGTCAGGGTCACCGCGCGGCGGCCGCCGGCGACCGGCGCGATGTACAGCGGCGGCGTTGGGAACCGCGCGAACGGCGCTCCCGGGTCCGGGGCCTTTTCCTGCACCATCCCGGCGACCGGGAAACGGTCGAACACCATCGTCGTGTCGCCGGCCCGGGTCACGCCGCCGCGGTCGTCCGGGTTCCGCGTCGGGTCTGGCTTCGCCTCCCCGCCGTCGCGCAGCCGGCCGTCGGCCGCCCACCGGCGGTACTGCGAGCGGGTGTCGAGCGAGTACACCTCCCGCCCGTCCGGCGAGTACCGCACACCGGCGACCGGGGACGCGTGCCCGTCGGCCGGATCGGCCGGGTCGAGCGCCTGGCCGGTCGCCGCGTCCCACCGCCGGAGCCGGTCGAGGCCGGTGAACAGCACCTTCCCGTCGCGAGAAAAGACCGCCGACCGTCGGGGATAACCACCCTCGTAGGCGTACCCCGGGACCACGCCGACCTCCTTGCCGTCGCGGTAGTCCCAGATCACGAACCCCCGCAACTTCGCGTCGCCGACGAGGACCGTCCGGCCGTCCGGCGACGGGGTGGGGGCCAGACTCATCTCGTGGGTTTGGTCGGGGAACTTCAGCCCCGCGGCGGGCTCGCCGGTCTGGGCGTCCAGCGCGAGCACCCGCGACGACGGGTCGCGGCACTCGCTGAACAGTACCGCCCCGTCCGGCGAGAACGCCGCCACCGAACCGAACCGTGCGGTCTCCCACAGCTTCGCCCCGGTCTCGGCGTCGTGGCACGTGGCCAGGCGGTCGTCGCGGTCGCCGCGTACCAGCACCACCCGCTTCCCGTCCGGCGACACGAGCAGCCGGCTGACCGGGTTGGCCCGGTCGAACACGACTCGCTCCCGGCCGGTGACCAGGTCCACCGCCTTGACCTTCGACCGCGCCCTGTCGGCCGACAGCTCGACCACGAACACCCGCTTCCCGTCCGCGGTCAGCGCGGCGGTCTCGACGGTGCCGCCGTTCACCGTCGTCCAGCTCCACAGCGGCCGGCGGGCGGGCAGATCCCAGGCGGTCAGTGTGTTCCCGGTCGCGTCGGCGTTCCAGACCTGGGTGACGGCGGTGGACCCGTTGGCCGACAGGAGCGCCGTTGTGCCGGTGTAGAACGCCTCGGCCTTGAGCGGCAGCAGGTACTCGGAGGTGACGCGGCCGGTGCGGGCGTCGAGGACGCGCACGCGTCCCTGTGGCGACACGGCGACGACCGACTTCCCGTCCGGGGTGACGGCGAGCGGCCCGTCGCCGACGCGCGACCGGGCGGTGCCGAACCGGCGGACGGCCCCGTCCGGCAGCGGCACCTCGCCGGTCTCCGCGGCGGGCGGGATCGGAGCACACACGGCCGAGTGCGGCGGCCGACCCGGGGCCAGCCCCGCGAGCGCGAGTGCCACCATTCCGACGGTGACGACCACGGCGGACCGCACCGGCAGGGTCCGCCCGGCGGCCGCGGCGAGCGCGGCG
>DASPHQ010000293.1:0-9755 GCA_035629595.1 Urbifossiella sp.
AGACCCGCAGGCAGCCGACCTTCGTCCGGTAGCACGCGGCCGGGCCGGTCGCCAGGGACAGGCTGCGGTCCTTCAACTCGCGCTTCAGCGCCTTCCAGGCGGCTTCGCCCGCCTCGGACCCGCAGCACGTCGGGCCGAGGCACAGGAAGACGTGCCGGTGGAAGTGGCCGATCAGGAGCTTGTCGGCGATCGCGGCCAGCTCGGCGCGCTCGGCGGGGGTCATGTGCGTCTCAGGTCAGGCTCTCGACCTTCGCCTTCGCCTCGGCGAGGCCGCAGCCGGTCAGCTCGCGGTACGCCTTGATCGCCTCGATCTTCTTACCGGAGCGGTTCAGCGCCCCCGCCTCTTCGGCCGCGACCCGCGCCAGGTCCACGCCGGAGTGGCGTAGCAGCACGTCCAGCTTGCGCTCGAGCCGCGACGCGACCGCCGCGGCCCGGATCAACACGTACGCGATGAACCCGCCGATCACCCAGCCGAGCACGTTGTAAACGATGATATCCACGCCGCACCCCCTCTCGTGGAACACTCACCCGCCGTCTGACGGCGGTCGACTCGCCGGCCCCGCCCGCACCCGCCGCGCCACCTCCGCGAACACCAGCACGCTCGCCGTACTCCCGGCGATCACCAGCCAGTCCACGACCCCCAGCGGCTCCACGTTGAACACCACGCCGCCGACCGACACGATCAGCACCTGCCCCACCACCGTCAGCGACGCGATCAGCAGGAACTGCGGGTTCGAGAACAGCTGGTAGAAGCCGCTCTCGCGCGGGTTCAGCGACCGGCAGTTGATCTGGTTCCACACCTGGAAGAACACGTACACGCAGAAGAAGATCGTCGCCTGCCGCAGCGTCAGCTCCGGGAACTCGCCCGACGGCGGGCCGTCGCCGCGGAACCAGTTCAGCCGCTCCATCCCCACAAGCAGCGCGATCATCACCACCACGAAGAACGCCGCGGTGATGAGGATGTTCCCCGCCATCGCCCGGGTGATGATGTTGTCGTCGCGCCGCTTCGGCTTCGCCGCCATCAGCCCCGGCCGCGGCGGCTCGCTGCACAGCGCGATGGCCGCGAACGTGTCCATGATGACGTTGATCCACAGCAGTTGCAACACGGTGAACGGCGGCTTCAACCCCAGGAACGGCCCGAGGAACGCGATGGTGAGAGCGCTCACGTTGATGGTCAGCTGGAACTGCACGAACCGCTGGATGTTCTCGTACAGCGACCGGCCCCAGCTCACCGCCTTCACGATCGTGCCGAACGAGTCGTCGAGCAGCACGATCTTGCTCGCCTCCTTCGCCACCTCCGTCCCGGCCAGGCCCATCGCCAGCCCCACGTCGGCCTTCTTGAGGCTCGGCGCGTCGTTGGTGCCGTCGCCGGTCATGGCGACGACATGCTGTTGCTCCTGGAGCAACTTCACCATCCGGTACTTGTCGAGCGGCCGGGCGCGGGCCAGGACGCGCAGGTCCGGCAGCTTCGCCTTCAGCTCGTCGTCGGTGAGGGCGTTGAACTCGTCGGAGGTCAGGGCGAGCGCCGTCGGTGTATCAAGCAGGCCGATCTCCCTGGCGATGGCGCGGGCCGTCTCGATGTTGTCGCCCGTAATCATCTTCACCTCGATGCCGGCGCCGCGGCACTGCGCCACGGCCGCCGGCACCTCCGGGCGGATCGGGTCGCGGATGCCGACGAACCCGGTGAAGATCAGCCCCTTCTCGATCTCGTCGCGGCGGTCGTGGATCTCATCTTCGGACTGCGGGAAGCCCGGCGGCAGCGTGGCGTGGGCGAACGCCAGCGTCCGCATCGCGTCCCCGGCGGCGGCCCGGAGGTTGGCCGCGAGTTGCTCGCGCACCTCGGCCAGCGGCCGCACCGAGCCGTCGGCCGCGAGGAAGCGGTCGCAGTGCTCCAGCAGCATTTCCGGGGCGCCCTTCACCAGTGTCACCAGCCTGTCACCGACGCGGGTGACGGTGGTCATCCGCTTCCGGTCGGACGAGAAGTGGAGCTGGTACAGCACCGGGTGGGCGGCCCGCAGGGTGGCGTACTCGAGCGCCGGCCCGCCCGGCACCCACGCCCCGCCGCGGAGCCACGTCAGCAGCGCGCCCTCGGTCGTGTTGCCGACGGTGAGCGTCTTGCCGTCCTTCTGTTCGAGGCTCGCCGTGGAGTTGACGGCGCTGTTGAGGACGAGCCAGCCGAGCGGCGTACCCGCCTCGGCCGAGCGGCCGGCGACGGTGTCGTGAACGTCGCCGCCGACGCCGACGCGGCTGACCGTCATCTTGTTCTGCGTCAGCGTGCCGGTCTTGTCGGAGCAGATGACGGTGGCGGAGCCGATCGTCTCCGTGGCGACGAGCTGGCGGACGAGGGCGTTGGCGCGGGTCATCTTCCGCATGGCGAGGGCGAGCGACACGGTCACGCTCATCGGCAGCCCCTCGGGCACCGCCACGACGACGATGATGACCATGTACACGAAGTACGACAGCAGCGCCCGCACGCTGCCGAGCAGCACCGACCCGAAGTCCTCGTCCGGCCCCGGCCAGCGCACGTCGCCGACGTACAGCCCGCGGGCCAGCAGCGCCACGAAGATGGCGACCGCGGCGATGTAGCCGACCTTGCTGATGAGGTCGGCGAGGACGGTGAGCTTCTGCTGGAGCGGCGTCGCGGCCTTCGAGATGGTGAGCTTCTGCTGCACCCGCCCCTCGGCGGTCGCGACCTCCTCGCCCTCGGGCTCGCCGGACAGGCGGCGGGCGATCTGGCCGATCATCGTGTCGTCGCCGACGTTGCCGACGACCATGAGGCCGACGCCGTCCACGACCTGGGTGCCGCGGTAGACGCACCCCGGCTGCTCCGGGCCGTCGGCCGCGTCGTCGGCGCGCGCCGCCGTCTTCTTCACCGGCTCGCTCTCGCCGGTCATCAGCGACTGGTCGAGCATCAGCTCGTTGGCGCGCAGCACCCGCCCGTCGGCGGGGATTTCGTCGCCCATTTCCAGCACGACGAGGTCGCCGACCACCACGTCTTCGAGGCCAATCGCCTGGACGGCGCCGCCGCGGGTGACCTTCACCTGCACGGCGTCCTTCGTGGCGTTGAGCTTCTCGAACTCGTTGTCGCTGCGGTACTCGGCGTAGAACGCGACGCCGGTCGCCAGCGCCACCGCGACCATCACGGCGAGCCCTTCATAGGACGGCTTGCCGGCGAGGACGCTGACGCTGACGAGGACCGCGGCGAGGCCGAACAGGACGGACGGCACCCAGTCGCCGAGCCCCTTCACGACCGCCGCGGCGACCAGAACGGCGAGCACGGCCGCGAGGGCGATTCCGCCGGCGACCGGGGACGCCTCGAAGAGATCGACGACGATCTTGAGGAGCGACGCGGCGAGGAGGATCTTGATGATCGGTTCGTCGAACTTCTCGAGGAACTTCTTCCAGACGGGCTCCTTGGGGAGCGGCGTGAGGCGGTTGGCGCCGAACCTGCCGCGGCTGGCGGCGACCTCGTCCGCGGCGAGGCCGGCGTCGCGGGCCTTGGGGAACAGGTCGGCGACGGCGCGGAGGGAGCGCATGACGGGTGTGGTCCGGGGAGGAGAGGTGACCGCTCGGGGCTTCGTCGCTTGCGGCTTAGCGCTGGGCAGCGCTAAGCCGCAAGCGGCAGAACCCAAAATCTACGGGGTCACTGCTCCATCACCTCGCGCTCCTTCTTCGTCGACAGGTCGTCGATCTTCCCCTCGTAGGCCTTGAGGAGGTCCTGCATCTTGGCCTTCCCCTTGTCGCGGTCGTCCTCGGTCATCGTCTTGGCCTTCTCGCCGTCGTCGAAGTGCTTGTTCCCGTCGCGGCGGATGTTCCGGCAGCTCACCTTCGCCGCCTCCGACTGCTTCTTGATCTGCGCCACCAGCTTCTTCCGCTGGTCCCCGCTCATGGCGGGGAGGGAGAGGCGGATGGTCTTGCCGTCGCTGTTCGGGGCGAGGCCGAGGTCGGACGAGCGGATGGCCTTCTCGATGTCCTTGAGCACCTCGGCCTGGTACGGCTTGATGACGATGGTCGCCGCGTCCGGGCACGACACCGACGCCATCTGCTCCAGCGGCGTCGGGCTGCCGTAGTAGTCCACGCGGAGGGGGTTCACGAGGGCGGGCGACGCGCGGCCGGTCCGCAGACCCTTCAGGTCGTTGCGGAACACGTCGATCGCCTTCTCCATCCGGTCCTCGGCGTCCTTGAGGATTTGCGCGCTGTTCATCGCTGCACCAGTGCTGGGAACGGGGGTCGTCTGGGGGTGTAGTGTATGTGAGGCTGAAAGCCCGGGGACGGCCGTCCCCGGGCTTCCGGGCGTCAGCCCGAAACGATGGTGCCGATCGGCTCGCCGGCGACGGCCCGCTCGATGGCGCGGTCGCGCTTGTAGTTGAACACCAGGATCGGCAGCTTCGCGGTGCGGCACATGTCGAACGCGCCCATGTCCATCACCCGGAGGCCGTCGCGCATCACCTTGTCGTAGGTGAGGCGGTCGTACTTCTCGGCGAACTCGTTCACCTCGGGGTCGGCGCTGTACACGCCGTCCACCCGGGTCGCCTTCAGCACCACCTCGACGCCGAGCTCGGTGCCGCGGAGGGCGGCCGCGGTGTCGGTGGTGACGAACGGGTTGCCGGTGCCGCCGGCGAGGATGACGACGCGGCCCTTCTCGAGGTGGCGGAGGGCGCGACGGCGGATGTACGGCTCGGCGACGGTCTCCATCCGCACGGCGCTCTGCAGCCGCGTCTCGACGCCCATCGCCTCGAGCGTGTCCTGCAGCGCCAGGCCGTTCATGACGGTGGCGAGCATCCCCATGTAGTCGGCGGTGGCCGGCTTGATCGTCTCGCCGCCGGCGGAGAACTGCGCCCCGCGCAGGATGTTGCCGCCGCCGACGACGACGGCGAGTTGCACGCCGCGGGCGACGACGCGCTTGAGCTGCTCGCCGATGGCGGCGCACTCGTCGAGGCTGATGCCGCTCTTGCCGCCGTGGCCGAGCGCCTCGCCGCTGAGCTTCAACAGCACGCGCTTGTACTTCGGGGTCAGGTCGGTGTCGGGCATCGCGCGCGTCCGCGGGGTGGGGATACTCCATTGAGGTAGGGAGAAGTGGCTCGCGGGCAAAGCCCGGGGACGGCCGTCCCCGGGCTTTCGGCGCGGTCAGCCCAGTCCCTTCGTCACCCCGCCGCCGGCGCACCCGCCGCCGGCGCCGAACACCAGGAAGATGATGAGCATCTGCGCCCCGAGCACGACGGTGCCGAGGATGCGCCGCACCGTCGTCTGCTCCGGCATCATGTACCCGAGGCTGCCGGCCATCAGGAACAGGAACCCGAACATCATCCCGTACATCTCGAACCACCGCGACCGCTTCGCGCTCACCCGCTCGTAGCCGATGTTGTCCTCGGCCTTGTCGCGGTCGTTCTCCTTGAAGAACTTCTCCCGCGCCGCCTCGACGTCGTCGGGGTTGGCCTTCTTGTCCTTGTTCATCTTCCGCAGGATGCCGGCCCACTCCAGGTCGAGCCGCTCGCGCGTCCCCTCCGCCCGGCTCACCGCCGCCACCCCGATGATCGGCTGGAACAGGAACACGATCACCAGGAACGCCCCGAACCCGAACAGCAGCGACGGCACCCCGCCGAAGTCCTTGAACACCTTCCTCGCGTCGAACGACGGGCCGCGCGCCGGGCGGCGGCGCGGGCGGTCGTCCTCGTCGTCGAGCTCGACCGGCGCCGGGGCCGGGGCGGAGCGCGACGGCAGCGGGGCGGTCGGCTCGTCGAGCTCCAGGCCGGACGTGGCCACCGTCAGGCCGGTCTGGCACTTCTTGCAGCGGATGCGGCGGCCGACGTCCTTCGACGTGACGTTGTAGACGGCCCCGCAGGTCGGGCAGGTGTTGTTCATGGTCGGGCGTCCGGGACGACAACGGTTCGGGTAGGGCGGAATTGTAAACCCCGGGGTACCACAACGCAAGAAACCACTCGTGCGCCGGACCGACGGCGGCTATACTTGCCCCCATCCCACCCGCCGGCCATCCCGGGCCGGCACCTGTTCCCGAGTAGGAACCCTCTCATGCTCCCGCGCTGTCTGTTCGCCGCCGTCCTCGCCGCCGGGTTCGTCGTGGTCGCCAGTTCATCCCCGGCCGCCGGCCAGGACAAGAAGGACGAGAAGAAGACCGAGGCCCGCAAGGGCACCGTCACCGGGGAGGTGACTGGCAAGGGCGAGGCGTGGATCGAGGTGAAGGCCGACGGCGAGGAGAAGGCCCGCAAGTACGTCCCGCACTGGAAGGGCGGCCTCCCCGCGGCCGGCGGCGGGTTGGACAAGGCGATGGTCGCCCGCCTCAAGGAAATCCCGCTGAAGAGTCGGGTCCGGCTGGAGTGGACGTTCGAGGAACGGCCCCGGGTCGAGAAGATCGAGGTCCTGAAGTCGGGCGCCCCGCCGAAGCAGTAACCCGCAGCCACGGTTCGGAGCCCGGAGGGCGTCGGCGTGTAGCCCGGGGTGCAACCCCGGGCGGCGTCCGCGGTGAACCGAGGTGCTCGACACCTCGACCTCCGCCCGTCGCCCGGGGTTGCACCCCGGGCTACACGCCGACGCCCTCCGGGCTCAAGCCCCCGAGCCACGAACACGACCCCACCACCGCCGGAACACCGCCATGCGCCCCGCCCTCGCCGCCCTCGCGGCGGTCGCATTACTGCCGACCGCCGCGACCGCCCAGAACCTCAACCCGAAGCAGCACGGGTGGCACACCGACTACGCCGCCGCCAAGGCGGAGGCGCGGCGGACGGGCAAGCCGATCATGCTCGTCTTCCGGTGCAACCCCTGACTGGACTGCGCCGATGTCGACGGGCAGGTTGTCCGTCTCCACAAGGACATCGCCGACGTCGCCGACCGGTTCGTCCGCGTCCGGCTCGTGGAAATCGCCGGGATGGACCTCCGCGTCTTCGACTTCGACTTCGACGTGACGTGGTTCGTGTTCTTCCTGAACGCGGACGAGACGGTCTACGGCCGGTACGGGGGGCGCGACGCCCGCGGCGACCAGAGCCGCATCAGCCTGAAGGGGCTGCGGTACGCCATGGGCCGGGCGCTGGAGGCGCACCAGGCCGCGCCCCCGCCGGCGAAGCGGACTGACCCGCCGCTCCGGCCCGAGGACATCCCCGCCGCGAAGCGGCACAAGGGGTGTATCCACTGCCACAACGTCAACGAGTTCCGCCGGGCCGACGCGAAGGCCGCGGGGAAGTGGGACCGCTCGACGGTCTGGGCGTACCCGCCGCCGGACAACGTCGGCATCGTCGTGGACCTGGACGCCGGCGACCGGGTGAAGGCGGTCGTCGCCGGCTCGCCGGCGGACAAGGTCGGCATCAAGCCGGGCGACGTGATCCGCCGGCTCAACGGCGTGCCGGTGGCGTCGTTCGCGGACGCGTCGTACGCGCTGCACAAGGCGCCGGCGAAGGGGTCGGTCCCGGTCGTGTGGGCGCAGGCGGGGAAGGAGCGGACCGCGACGCTGGAACTCGCCGACGGGTGGCGGAAGACGAACATCACCTGGCGGCCGTCGCTGCTCGACATCCTGCCGTCCGCCCCGTTCGCCGGCGAGGACCTGACGGCCGACGACCGCCGCCGGCTCGGGCTGACCGCCGCGCGGGCGGCGTTCCGGGTCGGCGAGAACATCCACCCGACGCTGGTCACCGCCGGGTTCCGCACGGGCGACGTGGTGGTCGGGTTCAACGGCGTCGCCCTCGACGGCACGACCGGCGACCTGCTCGGGTACGTGCGCCGCAACTTCCTGGTCGGCGACACCGTGACCGTGGACGTGATCCGCGCCGGCCGCCGGGCCGAGGTCCGGCTGGTGCTGTCGAACTGACCGCACCGGCCGTCGGAGAAGTCCCGCGGGGGCGAACCGGGTCATAGGATGAGCCCCGCATGGCGGGATCCCCCGCCGCCCGCGGGAACCACCATGACCACGCCGCTCACCGTCGTCATCTTCGGGGCGTCCGGCGACCTCGCCGCCCGAAAACTCATCCCGGCCCTGTACAACCTCGCCCGCAAGGGCCGCCTCCCCGCCGAGGCCAAGATCGTCGGCGTCGCCCGCTCCGCGTTCACCGACGCCGCCTTCCGCGACAAGATGAAGGAATCGGTGGCGGCGCACAAGGAGCAGTGGGACGAGGCCGTCTGGGAGCGCTTCGCCAAGCAGCTCTACTACGTCGCCGCGGACATCACCGGCGACGGCGGCCCGGCTCCGCTGAAGGCCTGGTTCGACGCCCACGAGGGGCCGGGCGGCGGCCGCCGGCTGTTCTACTTCTCGGTGAAGCCCGAGCTGTACCCCGACCTCAGCGCCGCCCTCGGCGAGGCGGGCTTCGCGCAGGAGAACGGCGGCTTCCGGCGGGTGATCGTGGAGAAGCCGTTCGGCCACGACCTCGCTAGCGGCAAGGAGCTGAACGCCGCCCTTCACAAGCACTGGAAGGAGGAGCAGCTCTACCGCATCGACCACTACCTCGGCAAGGAAACCGTCCAGAACATCCTGGTGTTCCGGTTCGCCAACACGCTGTTCGAGCCGCTGTGGAACTACCAGTACATCGACCACGTGCAGATCACCGTGGCCGAGACGGTGACCGTCGGCGAGCGGCTGGCGTACTACGACACGTCCGGCGTCATCCGCGACATGATCCAGAGCCACCTCCTCCAGGTGATGACGCTGGTGGCGATGGAGAGCCCGGTGCGGTACACCGCCGACACCCTCCGCAACGAGAAGATGAAGGTGCTCGACAGCATCCCGGTGCCGACCGCCGAGGAGGCGGCGCACCTGGTGTCCGTGGGGCAGTACGCCGGCTACCGGCAGGAGCTGGCGAAGCTGAAGGCCAAGCTGACGGCCGCGGGGAAGCACGACGAGGCGGCGGCGATCAACCCGGACTCGAAGACGCCGACCTACGCGGCGGTGCGGCTGACGGTGGAGAACGGGCGGTGGAAGAACGTGCCGTTCTACATCCGCTCGGGGAAGGGGATGACGAAGCGGTACAGCGAGATCACGATCCAGTTCCGCTGCCCGCCGCACCTGATGTTCCCGCTGCCGAAGGGGGAGGTGCTGCAGTGCAACCACATGACGCTGGTGCTGCAGCCGAACGAGGGGATCACGCTGAACTTCCAGACGAAGGTGCCGGACACGGACGGGACGAAGCTGAGCCCGCGCGACCTGTCGTTCGACTACCGGGACGGGTACGGTGACAAGCCGCTGCCGGAGGCCTACGAGCGGATGCTGTTGGACGCGATGATGGGGGACGCGAGCCTGTTCCTGCGGAGCGACGAGATCGAGCGGGCGTGGGAGATCATGGACCCGATCATCGCGGCGTGCGAGCGGGCGGCGGAGACCCCGGAGGAGTACGCGATCGGCAGCCACGGCCCGGCGGGGGCGGACCAGTTCCTGCTGCACGAGGGGCGGAAGTGGCAGCCGATCGGGTGATTATGGTCATCGGTCAGAAGCCGTCCAATACGGGCCGTTATCGGGCAGGCACCCTTTGGGTCCATGATCCGCCCATGCCGCGTGCGACACGCGCGATCGCGGCGAACCCCACCGGGTGCCAACAATGGCGCAGGTCAAGCTGCTGTTCTACCTCCCCATCAACGATAATGACGGGCGCGACCTCCGGGCCGACCATCTCGACGTTCAGACCGGGGCGTACCACATCGCCGGCGGGTGGACGTTCCTGGGCTTCGTGGAGGGGGCGTTTCGGATGAAGGACGGGTCGCTCTCCCTCGACCGGAGTGCGGCGTATGTGGTATTAGTGGAGGAGGAGCGGATTGCGGAC
>DASPHQ010000294.1:0-2132 GCA_035629595.1 Urbifossiella sp.
TGAAGGCCGCGATCGGCCGGCTGGTCGAGCTGCTGCGGCAGACGCACTGAGATCAACCCCACCGGGGTAGAGAAGCGGTCAATCTCGCCGCGCTCATAACGCGGAGAACGTGGGTCCGAATCCCACCCCCGGCACTGACCCTGAGACCACCCGACAGGAGCGGAGACCATGGCCGATACCTTCTACCTCAGCGGCAAGCCGGTGATGGTCCCGTACACCCCCGCCGCGGCGAAGGCCGCCGGCGAGGTGGTGGTGATCGGGGCCACCCCGTTCGTCGTCCACGTCCAGAACCCGCCGTTCGGCACGACCACGATCCGCGACGCCGTCGCGGCCCGCGGCGGCATCTACGGCGGCGTCGCCGACGGGGTGATGGCCGTGGGCGGTGACGCCTTCTGGGACGACACGAACAACAAGTTCACCGCCACGAGCGTCGGGAACACGCACTTCGGCACCGTGGTATCCGGCCCGACCGCCGACCTGGTGGGCGCCGGCCCGACCACCGACGGCGACACGGTATACGTGATCCACGAGCCGCGCGGCGTCGGGACCGGCCTTGCGGCGGGCAAGAAGTCCGAGGCGACCGCCAGCACGACCGCGACCCTGACGGCCGCCCAGCTGCTCGGCGGGTTCATCAACAGCGCCCCGGCCGGCGCCATCAACCTGACCCTGCCGACCGCGGCCCTCATGGTCGCCGGCATCCCCGGTGCAAAGGTGGGCGACTCGTTCGACGTGTCGATCGAGAACACCAGCGGCGGGGCCAACGCCATCACCCTCGTCGCCGGCGGGGCGACGCTCCGGGGCGGCACCTCGATCGCGCAGAACAAGGCCGCCCTCCTGCGGGTGCTGATTACCAACGTGACCGCCGCGGCCGAGGCGTACACGGTCCACAGCATCATCGGGGCGTAACCCGTGGGACTGCTCGAACGGGGACAGGCGGCGCTGGTGCGGCGGCAGAAGCGGGCGGCCGGCCGCACCATCACCTACAGCCGGGGCGGGACCAACTACTCGTTCACGGCCTGGCCGGGGACGCAGATGTTCGCCCGGGAGGCCACGCCGAACAACGCCGCGACTGTGGAGCGGGCCGACGCCGACTACCTGTTCGCGGTCGCCGACGCCCAGGCCGTGGGCCTGACGCTCCCTCCGGTCCAGGGGGACCGGATCACGGACCCGTCCATCCTCGACGACCGGACCGGATCGCCGAAGGTATTCGAGCTGCGGACCCCGACCGGGGAAACGTGCTGGCGGTACAGCGACGAGTTCCAGACGACGGTGCGGGTCCACTGCATGAGGGCGTGACGATGCCGGTGCTGACGGTCCTGGCGCCGGGGACGCCGGTTACGGTGCCGAAGGAGAAGATCACCGCCGCCGTCGAGTGGGCCGTGATGCGGCTGGGGGCGAGTCCGCTGGTGTACGGGCTGGCGTGGCAGAACTCCGGACGCGGGCCAGTCTACCGCCGGACCGTGACGGCCGACCTGGTCGAGGAGATCGAACTCCGCCCCGAGCAGCCCGACCCGCCGCCGCGGGTCACCGTGATCGCCCCGGGCAGCGCCGCGACGTGCCCGATGGACCGGATGCCGAACCTCCGCGTCGAGAGCGTCGAGGTACGGGCCGCGCGAGACGCGGACGATCCGCCGACGGTGAAGTACCGGCTGACGTGGAACGAGCCCGACGGCCCGACCCACCGCGCCGCCTTCTGGGCGGACCAGGTCGGCGAGTCGCCCGAGGACGCCGGCCGGACCACGGTCGGGATGACGCGACTGGCCGAGCTCGGCCGACTGATGGCTGACACGACCCCCGACGAGGGCTGACCGTGGACGACACCACCGAGATCATCGCCCGGTTGACGAAGGCCGCCGCCGCGCACGACGAGGACTACCTCACCGTCGCGGCCGACGACCTGGCCGCGCTCGTCATCGCCGCGGCGCCGCGGTTGCCGAAGGCCGACCGCACCTACTGGGCCACGATCGCCCAGGGTGCGGCGAGGAGCGCGGCGGGCACCGCCGACCTGCACCGCAAGAAGCACCTGGCCGCGCTGCTGAAGGCGGCCGCCCCCGTCACCGCCACCGCTGCCCAGCCGGAACCGGAGCCCGAGGCCGAGGCCGCCGGATGAGCGACGTGGCGCGGATCAAAGA
>DASPHQ010000295.1:0-5824 GCA_035629595.1 Urbifossiella sp.
GCTCGACGCCGTCGTTGCCGCGCTGGAGCGCGACCACGAGCCGCACCCGATAGGTGCGCCCGCCCTCGGGGAACGGGGCGTGACGAGCGCGGCCGGCTGACCCGTCACTTCCTCCCCGCCGCGGCGATCGGCACCACCTTCAGCACCTCGTCGCCGAAGTGGTTGATGACCTTCACCGCGATCTTCCCCGTCGGCCCGCTTCCGGCCGCCCCCTCGTCGCGGCCCGCTGCCGAACCCGCCCATCCTCACCCCCCCGGGATTTCCGAAATCGTGAGCCGCCGGGTTTCCGGGCGTCGCCACTGCCGGACGCCCGCGCGGCCATTTCGGGCAGCTCCGAGCCTTTCGTTAGCGCGTCCATAAAAGGCCATTATTCGCATTCCAGCACCTCGCGGTCGCCGCACGTGATGCACAGGACCGAGACTCGGCGGTGGCTCCACAGAGTCGGCCCGCCGCACGGCCCGCACGCCCACGGCGACCGCGGCCGCCAGCTCGCCCACCCGCACCCCAGCCAGGACGAACACCGCCAGAACACGATCCCGCCCCCGCCCTTCCGGACCTCCGTCGGCCGCCCGCAGGCCGGGCAGTCCCGGTGGACCTCGACACGCGGCCGGCGGCGGACCCCGCCGAACGGGTCGCTCTCGGGTTCCGCCTCGGGCGCCGCGGCGGCGTAACGGTCCACCGCGGCGGCGGCCTCAGCGGACCGCAGGGCGGCGGCGAACGCCGGGTCCGAACGCTGCCAGCGACAGGCCGTGGCGACGTGGAGCCCGGCAGACGCGGAGGCCCGAGCCAGCGTCAAGCCGGCCCGACGCGCGGCGATCATGGCTTCGCGGGCGGCGGCCGCGTCGATGGTTCGGTACGCCACGCGATCCCTCGGGACTCGGCGACCAGGGTCGGGGGCGCATGACCCGACCTCGGCCGCGGCACCCTACCCCGAAACTCTAGCACGGCTCGATGGTCGCGAAGCCGGCGAGTTTCGACTGTCGCGGAGCGCATCGGACCTGCCTGCGACCAGCTCAAGCGTGCCCCCCGGTGGCGAGCATGACCGCCGCCATCGCGGCCATCAGGGCGTCCTCGGCCAGGGTGACGGAAGACATCGGCAGGTTGAACACCGCCCCCAGGCAGGCGCAGCGGATCTTCCGTCCGGCGAGCAGGGTCCGCACCACCCCGACCGTGCCGACCGACATCACGACGAGCGTGACCGCGTTCGTGACGACCGGCTCGAAGCCGGACAGGTACGCCGCCCCGAGCAGCAGTTCGATGAACGGGTAGGCGTACCCGTAGGCCCGCCACCGCGCGGCGATCACGTCGTAGCCGGCGAACGCGTCCGCGAACGCCCGCACGTCGAGCAGCTTGAAGAACGCGAAGGCCAGGAAGAACCCGCCCATGTACCGGGCCATCGCCCGCGGCCACTCGAACGCCCCCGCACCGGCTTCCAGCAACCCGGTCCCGAGTACCAGGAATCCGAACAGCAGGAAGATCGGGTAGTAGCTGGTTCGCGGCTCGGTGCTCGCCGCGGTCGTCGGAACGGGCTTCTCGACAGGGCGGGCGGGGGCGTGGCCGGTCCCGTTGCCGCCGGGGTCGCGGGGCCGCTCGATCTCCCCGAACACCCGGAATCCCGCCGCCGCGACCAGCCGCTCGACGGTATCGGCTCCGACCCCCTCGCCCTCGACCGTCAGCACCTTGTCCGGGTGCTTGGTGTCCACCGACCACCGCTTGATCCGTCCCTCGCCGTTCAGGTGCGGTGTCACCGCCGCCACGCAGCTTCCGCAGTTCAGGTTCGTCTTGTACTTGGTTTCGGTCACGGGTCACTCCTCCGCGGGCGTGGCGAGGTTGTCGCCTGCCTCGCCCTCGTCCGTGGTGTTTAACGCCTCCAGGATGGGGCAGCCGGTGGCCGGGCCGTCGCCGTGACAGGTGGCGGTCAGCACCGACAGGGCGTCCCGCATCCGCTGGAGGTCGCGGATTCTGGCCCCGATGTCCGCGACCTTGGCCGTCGCCTGGGCACGCACGTCCGACCGGGTGGCCGAGCCGTCGAGCCGCAGGGCGAGCAGGGCCTTGATCTCGTTCAGCGTGAACCCGAGTTGCTTGGCCCGCCGGATGAACCGGAGGACGGCCACGTCGTCGGCCCCGTACTGGCGGTAGCCGGACGCCTTCCGCTCCGGCTCGTCCAGCAGCCCTTGCCGCTCGTAGAACCGCACGGTTTCGACCCCGACACCCGCCCGCCTGGCGACCTGACCCACGGTGAACGCCTTCATCTCGCAACCTCCGTGGGGATCGTACACCCCGTACGTAAGTACGGAGTCAAGGAGAAAAATGACGCCGCGGGTTCTTGCGGTGCCTTACGCCAGCCGCACCGCCCGCAGCCGGAGGGCGTTGGCGACGGCGGACACGGAACTGAGGCTCATCGCCGCCGCGGCGACCATCGGGTTGAGCAGGAGGTGTTCCGAGATCGGGTACAGGACGCCCGCCGCGACCGGCACCCCGAGGGCGTTGTAGACGAAGGCGAAGAACAGGTTCTGGCGGATGTTTCGCGTCGTCAGGCGACCGAGGTTGCCGGCCGCTTGTCGTGTTGATCGGGCGATTCGGGTGAAACGGCCACCCCCCGTGCGGGTCGGCAGGGCGGCCGGGGACGCACGTCCGTCCCCAGGCCCGAACCGCCGGGCTACTTCTTGTCCTCGACCCTGACGTGGAAGCCGGCCTTGTTCAGAGCCTTGACGACCTCGACCGCCTCGAACTGGCCGGTCACTTCGGCGGTGCTGACCCTCGACTTGGCGGCGACCCCGGCCACCCCCTTCACGTCCTTGACCGCGTCCCTGAACGACTTCACGCAGCCCGGGCACGAGTTGTGGAACCCGGTCACGGTCAGGGTCTTGACGGTGCCGGCCTTGACGCCGCTGTCGTCCTTGAAGGCGTACCCCTTGTCCTTCCCCGGGTCGCCGTGGAAGCCCGCCGCGGCCAGGGCGTCGAGTGCCTTCTGGGCCGCCCTGGCGTCCGCCGCGGTGAACGTGGCCGTGGTCGTCTTCATGTCGGTCGAGACGCCGGTGACGCGCTCGACCTTGCCGAGGACGGCACCCACTTCCTCGGCACACCCGTCGCAGCACATGTGCACGTTCTTCAGGTTCACCTTCGTCGCGGCGGGGGGCTGTGCCCCCGCCGTCGCCAGAGCGGTCACGGCGACCGCACCCACCAGCACCAGGACTCGGCTCATGTCACACTCCAGGGGCGGCGTATGGACGCCGCCCGGGTCGCCCGCCGGGGTCCGGTCGCCACGGCAACCAGTCTCACCCCGGCAGAGGTCGGTATCCCGGCAGGGCCGTTCAGCCCGGCGGGGAATGTTCGAGGGGCCACTCGCGTCGGCCCGCAGGTGTTTCTCGCCACGGCACCACACCCCACGACCACGGCTTGCGTCGGCGGCGGGTTACGGGCCATGTCCCCCGGTCCCGTTTGTACACGGCGAGGGCGGCACGGGGGCGTCCGGCACAACGGCTACCGGGGCGGGTGCGGGAACGAAAGCCGGCGGGGGCGTCACGACCTCCGGTCGGTTCACGGACACCGCCGGTTCGTGCAGCCAGGCGTCGTCCCAGCCGACCGCCTTCGGGTGCTGGCCTGGCGGGGGCGGCTGGTACACCTTCCGTCCGAATCGCCAGAACACCGCCGGGGTGACGATCTGGTCCATCAGGGTGAACACGACCAGCCCGCCGATCACCACGACGGCCAGCGGGTGGAGAATCTCGCGCCCCGGCTGCCCGCCGCCGAGGGCCAGCGGGACCAGCCCGATGACCGCCACGCACGCCGTCACGGTCCGGGGAGTCGTCGATGCTCGTGCGGCTGCTACTCGCGGTGTCGACGGCGGCGGGGCTATGGCCCGTCGGCGCCTGCACATGCGCCGCGGCCGGCGGGTCGGAGCCCGAGCCCACATCGGCGAGGTCGTAGCCCCGCTCAAGACGTGCGGCTGCCGGCGAGCCCACCTCCAGTTCCGCCCCCGCCGCCCGCCCACCCCGAACCGGCAGCGGTTCGGCCGCAGACGGACGACGGCCCGGCACACGTTGCCGTGCCGCAGGTCGCCCACCCCGCAGCCAGAATGGAGCCGGCCGCCGCGCCCCCTGACGTGGTTGAGGCGGTTTGGCGACCCGTTCCCTGAGGATGCCTAGCGATCTGGACGCTCCGGACACGACACGACCGCCGGGCACGACGAGGACCCGCTCAGGGAACCGGCTGCCCGTCCGCGAGGGCGGCCGCCGGGGTGGCGACCGACTCGGCGCCCGTCACGTCGGTCCAGTCGGCCGCGCCGGGGCGCCGGTAGCGGCGGACCTGGGTGTACTGCGCGTCGCCGCGGTGGAGCTGGACCGCCACGCGCACCGCCTTCCCGCCCTCGACCAGGTACATCACCGACTCGTCGCCTACCTTGCCGACGGCGGCCGCGGGCACCGCCCAGTCGGCCGGCAGCTCGGCCGTCAGCCGGGCCACCACGTACATCCCGGGCCGCACCTTCCCGTCCGGGTTCGGCAGGTCGATCTCGGTCCGCAGCGTGCCGGCCACGAGCCCGCCGATGACGGCCCGACCGAGCGGGGCCGTCTGGTCGCCGCCCTCGCCGAGCCCGAGGGCCATCGGGAACATGCCCGCGGTCATGGCGGCGGCGGTCATCAGGATCGGTCGTACTCGCGCGCGGCCGTCGCCCCGGCTTCCGCCCCGGACCGCCCCGCGGCCCGCGCCCGCTCGGCGAACGTGACCAGCAGGATGGCATTGGCCGTCGCCACCCCGACGGCCATGATCGCCCCCGTGAACGACTGGAGGTTCAGCGTCGAGCCGGTCAGCAGCAGCGCCGCGGCGACCCCGGCCAGGACCGCCGGCACCGGCGCGACGGCGACCAGCGCCAGCCGCAACGACTGGTACACCCCCGGCGGGCGGTCCGCGACCTCGCCGGCGTGCGTGTTCTTCAGCAGCCAGACGCACAGCACCGGCACGAACGTGCTCGACAGGACGTAGCTGGCGATCATGGCGAAGCCGACCGCCAGGGCCAGCGGGAGGAACAGCCCGCGGGCCGCCCCCTCCATCACGAACGCCGGGATGAACACCGCCAGGATGCACAGCATCGCCAGCAGCCGCGGCACCGCCGTCTCGGTCACCCCGCGCCAGACGGCGAGCGCCACCGACGGCGTCCGCGTCATCTGGACGTGGACGTTCTCGACCGCCACCGTGGCCTCGTCCACCAGCACGCCGACGGCCAGCGCCAGCCCGCCGAGGGTCATCAGGTTGAGCGTCTGGCCGGCGAGCCACAGGGCGACGAGCGCGGCGACCAGGGCGAAGGGGATGGTCAGGACGACGACGACCACGCTCCGCCAGTCGCGGAGGAACAGGAGCACCATCAGCCCGACGAGCCCGACCGCGAGGAGCCCCTCATAGGCGACGCTCCTCATCGAGTTGGTGACGAACGGGGACTGGTCGAGCTCGAAGCTCACGCGGATGTCGTCGGGGAGCTCGGCCTGCATCTGCGGCAGGTTGGCGCGGACGTTCCGCACCACGTCGAGCGTCGAGGCGCTGGCCCGCTTGGTGACCATGATGTAGACCGATCGCTTGCCGTTCACGAGCGCGAAGCCGGTCGCGATGTCGCTCGCGTCGTCGATCAGCGGTCGGCCGGTGGTCGGGTCTCGCCTGACCACGTCCCGCACGAACACCCCGGGCTTGACCTCGATCGTGCCCAACTCGGCGGGCTGAACCACCATTGTGTTGGACGGCACGGCCGACGCCCTCGTCGCGTCCCGGATCAGCCCCGACGGGGCGATCATGTTCCCGGTGGTCAGCTTTTTCACGACCTCGTCCGCCGACA
>DASPHQ010000296.1:0-5233 GCA_035629595.1 Urbifossiella sp.
GGCACTTATGCCACCGCCCTCATCGACCGCGTGGTCAAGCCGTCGCTGCCGGTCGCCAACTTCGCCGCCGCCGCCGACGGCCTCACCGTCACCTGCCAGAACCACGCCACCGGAGAGACCGGCTGGTGGGACTTCGGCGACGGCACGCCGCTCGAACCGTTCGCCCCCGGCGTCCCGTCCGTCAGCCACACGTACACGAAGGCCGGCAGCTACAGCGTCAAGCTCGTCGTCCGCAACTTCACCGCGGACGAGAACGAGCGCTCCGTCGCCGTCGAGGTCGGGGCCGGCGGGAAGGGCGGCCCGGGGCTGTTGCCGCGGATCGCCACGTTCGCGGTGCAGCCAGTGTCGCCGGCCGCGGTCGCCCCCGCCACCTTCCGCCTCACCGCCGACGTGACCAACGCCGACAGCTGCGTCTTCGACTACGGCGACGGCCGCATGGAAGTCGCCGGCGGCGGCAAGATCGACCGCCTCGTCACGTTCGACAAGCCGGGGCCGTTCTCTATCCAACTCGTGGCACACAACGCCACCGCCGCCGCGAAACAGGGCGCGTCGGTGAAGGTGGACGCCCCCACCGAAGGCACGCTCGTCGCCGTCCTGCGCGTCCTCGACAGCGGTACGCGCGTCGAGAGGCAGACGCACAACGAGACGGTCGCCGTCCCCGCGCCGAAGGACGCCCGCCGTGCCGCCTTCACCCGCTCCGTCCCGGCCCGTCCGGGGGGCGTGCTGGTGAGCGCGGCGCCCGCGGGGGCCGTCGCCGGCGTTCGCAACCTCCGCGTCGAGGTGAGCGCCGACCGGAAGGCCGCGGTCGTGAGCGGCGAGTGGGCGGGGAAGGGCGGCTCCGACGTGCTCGTTCCCGTGCTGCTGACCGAGGAGCGGACGACGACGGTGCAGGGGATGCCCGAAACGATCACGGGCGTGTTCACGACCACCGGCAACCGCACGACCCTCGCCCTGCCGCTGCCGCCGGCCCCGACCGGCATAGCGAGCCCGCGGCGGAAGATGTCGCTGGAGATTCGGCAGTCCGGCCCCGGCGGCACCGGTCGCGTCGTCGCCGCGGCGCCGGACGTGACCTTCCCGTGGACCGGCCGCGTCGCGGCGTTCGTGCCGGTTCGCGCCGAAGTGGTCGGCGGGCAGGTCGTGCTGACGGCGGGGAACTGACTCGCTACACCGTCAGCACCCGCCCCCGGAGTGCTGACGTGCCCGCTCCCCTCACGTCCGAACAGGCCCGCGAGTACCACGACGCCGGCTCCGTGCTGGCGAAGGGCTTCTTCGACGCCGCCGAGATCGACCTGCTCCGCCGGGCCGCGAAGGAGGACCACGAGCTCGACCGCCGCTCGTTCGGCCGGGCCGACGGCGAGGGCGGCGTGGTGCGGCTGTCGCTGTGGAACCACCCCGGCGACGGCGTGTACGGCATGTTCGCCCGCTGCGAGCGGCTGGTCCGCAGCTGCGAAACGCTCCTCGGCGGCGAGGTGTACCACTACCACTCGAAGATGATCCTGAAGGACGCGAAGGTCGGCGGCGCCTGGGCGTGGCACCAGGACTACGGCTACTGGTACCAGAACGGCGTGCTCGAACCGCTGCTGACGAGTGTGTTCATCGCCGTGGACCCCTGCACGCGGGCGAACGGGTGTTTGCAAGTGGTGAAGAACTCGCACCACTGCGGCCGCATCACGCACGTGCTGACCGGCGACCAAGCCGGGGCCGACCGCGACCGCGTCGCCGAGGTGCTGAAGCGGCCGGAGCGGTTCCCGCTGGTCCACGTCGAGATGGACCCCGGCGACGCGCTGTTCTTCCACCCGAACCTGCTCCACCGGTCGGACCAGAACACGTCGGACCACCCGCGGTGGGCGATGATCTGCTGCTACAACGCGGCGCGGAACGACCCGTACAAGGACAGCCACCACCCGCGCTACACGCCGCTGACGGTCGTGCCGGACCCGGCGATCCGCGCGGTGGGCGTGAAGCAGTTCGCGGATTCCGGAGACGTGGCGTGGCTCGAAGACCGGCGCGACAGCAGCGCGAAGTCGCTGCCGGACGAGAGCTAATCCGGCGAGCCGGCCGTTACCCACCCCGGCTCGCCGTCTCCCGATTCGCGCCACACCACGACAACTCAACCGTGGCAGCAGAACCCTCGCGGGTCGTGCGGGGCGGGCGTCTATTCCGGCCATGCGCGACCGGATCGGGTACTAAGGTTGTTCAATCGACCCACCCGTCCCTTGAGTCTGACATGCCGCCGCCCTCCGATCACGTGGCCGATGCGGTCGTGCTGGCCTCGTCGGTCGTCGCCACACTCGCGCTGGTGTGGCACGCCGTGCGCCAGCCCGGGCCGCACCGCCCCGTCTATGGGGCGGTCGCGCTGGCCACGGCCGCCGCCGCCGCCGCCCAGCTCGACCACTTCTTCGCGTGGGCCGCGTGGCCCGCCGCGGCGGTCGGCGTCGTGGCGGCGGTCATCCTGGCCGTCACGTTCCCGCGGCGGGTGGCCGCCGTCGAGCGCGCCCGGGCCGAGGACGCCGGCCGGCTCGCGTTGCTGGAGGCGGCCGTCGGCGCGTCGTGGGACGGCGTCATGATCGCCGAGGCCGACGCTGACGACCCGGCCGGACTCCACGTCGTGTACGCCAACCCGGCGTTCGAGCAGATCACCGGCTACTCCGTGGAGGAAGCCGCCGGCCTCAGCCCGAGCGCGTTCTGTCAGCCGGTGGGCTCCGCGCTCGACCACCCGCCGACGCCCGACCCGGACGAGGAGGCCGCGATTGCCGCGCTGGCGTCGGTCCGGGCCGCGCTCGGCGGCAGCGAGCCGGCCCGGCTGGACGTTCCGAGCCGGCGGAAGGACGGCACCCGGGTTTGGTCGGAGTGGCAGGTGGTGCCCGTCGCCGGGCCGGACGGCCGGTTCACCCACCGCGTCGCCGTCATCCGCGACATGACCGGCCGGCGGGTGTTGGAGACGCAGCTCCGCGAGTCGCAGAAGCTGGAGGCGGTGGGCCGCCTCGCCGGCGGCATCGCCCACGACTTCAACAACCTCCTCACGGTGATCCGCGGCAACGCCGAGCTGGTCGCCATGAACCCGGACGACCTCCCCGCCCCGGAGCTGATCGAGGACATCCGCGGCGCCGCCGACCGGGCGACCGCCTTGGTGCGGCAGCTACTGGCGTTCGGCCGCCGGCAGCCGGCCCGGCCGGTGGTGCTCGACATGAACGAGGCGGTGACCGACATGGCCGGCATCCTCCGCCGCCTCCTCGGCGAGCGGGTGGCAGTGACGACCATGCTGTCGCCGTTCCCGGTGCGGGCGCGGATCGACCGCGGGCAGTTCGAGCAGGTGGTGATGAACCTGGCGGTGAACGCCAAGGACGCGATGCCGACGGGCGGCACGATCACCATCTCGACCGCGGCCAAGACGCCCGACGGCGGCACGGCCCGGTTCGCCCGGGTGGCGGTGACCGACACCGGCGTCGGCATCCCGGACGACGTGCGGGAAAAGATTTTCGAGCCGTTCTTCACCACCAAGGCGGTCGGGAAGGGGACCGGCCTCGGGCTGGCGACGGTGTACGGCATCGTCCAGCAGGCCGGCGGGCGGGTGGCGGTCGATTCGACGGTCGGCGCCGGGACGACGTTCCGAGTGGACCTGCCGTGGTGCGACGAGCCGACGCAGCCGCTGTCGACGGTGATGACGCCGCACCCGGTGCCGCGGCTGGCCGGGGGGAAGGGGCGGACGGTGCTGTTGGCCGAGGACGAGGACGCGGTCCGCAAGCTGACGCGGACGGCGCTGGAGTCGGCCGGGTACGTCGTCCACGAGGCCGCGAACGGCGAGGACGCGCTGGCCCTGCTGCCAGAGCTGGCGTCGGTTGACCTGCTGGTGACGGACCTAACGATGCCGGGGATCAGCGGTCGGGAACTGGCGCGGCTGGTGCGGGCGGAGCGGCCGACCACCGCGGTCGTGTTCATCTCCGGCTACCATTCCGACATCGGCCGCCTGGATTCGATTCCGGGTGCGATCTTCCTGCCGAAGCCGTTCACGCCGGTCGATCTGCTGCGGGTGGCGGGCAAGGCGCTGAACCGGATGACGGCACGAGTGCCGGTGGTGGTTTAGAGCGCGCCCAGAGAAAGCCCGGGGACGGCCGCCCCCGGGCTTTCCGGGCGTGAGTCACTTCTTCTTCTTCGGCAAGATCAGCGTTTCCGGCGGGTCGGTCTCCGGCACCCGCAGCTCCCGCCGCAGCCGGTCGAGTTCGGCGTGCAGTTGCCGCTGAGCGTCGGCGTGCTCGGGTCGGCCGTAGACGCTGGTCATCTCGCGTGGGTCGGTCTGCCGGTCGAACAGCTCCCAGTACTCGGCCCCGGGCGGGTCGTAGAACCGCACCAGCTTGTACCGCTCGGTCACGACGCCGAAGTGCCGGCGGACGTTGTGCGGCCCCGGGTGCTCGTAGTAGTGGTAGTAGAAGCTCGTCCGCCAGTCGGCGGGCGTCTGCCCGCGCAGCAACCCGGCCAGACTCCGCCCGTGTGTCCCCTCCGGGATCGGCAGCCCCGCCGCTTCAAGGAATGTCGGCGCCACGTCGAGGAGGCTGGTGAGGCGCTCGCTGCTGGTGCCGGGCCGGGCGACGCCGGGCCAGCGGATGAGACACGGCGTTCGCACGGACTCCTCGAAGATCCAGCGCTTGTCGAACCAGCCGTGCTCGCCCAGGTAGAAGCCCTGGTCCGAGGCATACAGCACGATCGTGTTGTCGGCCAGCTTCTCGCGGTCGAGGTAGTCGAGGACGCGGCCGACGCCCTCGTCCACCGCCTTGACGCAGCCGAGGTAGTCGTGCATGTAGCGCTGGTAGCGCCAGCGCACCAGCTCGCGGCCCTGCGGGTTGGCCGCCTTGAACGCGGCGTTCCGCGGGGCGTAGTACGCGTCCCACGTCTTCTTCTGCTCCGCCGTCAGGCCCGGCGGGTCGGTGAACTTCATGTCCAGCGCGTTGATCGTCTTCTCGAGCGTCATGTCCTGATTCCGCTCGGCGGCGCCGCGGCCGGCGTAGTCGTCGAACAGCGTGTCGGGCTCGGGGTAGACGCGGTCGTTGTTGTGGTTGAGGTGCCGCAGCGCCGGCGACCACTCGCGGTGCGGCGCCTTGTGCTGGCACATCAGGAGGAACGGCTTGTTCGGGTCGCGGTTCGCCAGCCAGTCGAGCGACAGGTCGGTGACGACATCCGTGACATACCCGGGCATCACGCCGCGCTCGCCCATGCGGACCATCGGGGGGTTGTAGTA
>DASPHQ010000297.1:0-9091 GCA_035629595.1 Urbifossiella sp.
GAAGGCCGAGATGCGGCCGGTCGAGGCCCGGTTGGAACGGTCCGCGTCCCTACCCAAGTACGACATCACCATCCAACCCAGGAAGCCGAGGGGCAGGTAGCGTTCCACCTGCCGGACGCCTTACTCCGTGCCACCCTTGAGGGTCTCGAACTCAGCCCATGAGATTGTACCGCTGTGATCGGTGTCCGCCTCGGCCATGACGCCCTTCGCCCACGCCCACCGGGTCAACCCGCTCCCGATCCCCGCCTCCTTCAGCAGCGCCTTCAGCTCGTCGTTGTCGATCACGCCGTCGCGGTTGGCGTCGAAGTGCGTAAACGCCGCCCGGTAGTCCCCGCCGAACCGGGTCGCCACCCGGGCCGTCACCTTCTCCTCCAGCTCCCGCTTGTTGTCTTCGCTCGCCATCTTCGCTCCTCGCGTCGTGTTCCGGTTACTTCCCGACGACCTCGACCATCACGTCGTACTTCTGGTATCGGCCGAGGATGTCCCCCACGAACCGCACCCGCGACGTGCCCGCCTTGAGGCTCGTCAGGGCCACCACCATCTTCGTCTTGTCGGACTTCGCCTTCTCCGGCGGAACGACCTTGAACGCCTCGTCGTCGAACAGCCAGGCCCCCGCGTCGATGTCACCGCGAGCGGGTTGGCCCCCGCGCGGCTGAACCCACCCGTCGGCGACCAGGGTGACTGTCTCCCCGACCTTCACCTTCACCCGGTAGCGGGGAATCTCGGCGCCCTCGTTCTCCACCTTGCCCAGGTCGATCCCCGCGGCCGAGATGCGGAAGCCGGCCCCGCTGGCATGAACAAGGCCGCAAGCCACCAGGAGGGTCAAAGCAGCAGCCACGAACCGCTTCGGGAGCGTCATCGCGTCGACCTCGGAAGTGGGCTCTTTCAGTATCGCGGCGGCACACCGGGGTAACAACCCGACCTCCCCGCATGACCGGGCCACTGGCGGACTCTTGTACAGGTCGCGGTACGCGAAGTGCCAAGCAATTCATGCCTGTCGGCTACGGAGGGGGCCGACTCTAGCCCGCGAGTCGCGCCGCTGGACACCGAACCCGGCGGTGTGGTCATGTTCCGCGTGATGTGCGTCGACGACAACCGGGACATCGCCGACTCGGAGGCGCAGCTCCTCCAGATCTGCGGCATCGACGCGCGGGCCTGCTACGACGGGCCGGGGGCACTCCTCCTGGCCGCCACCTTCCGGCCGACCGTCTGCCTGATCGACCTGAACATGCCCGGGATGGGCGGGGACGAGCTGGCGAAGCGCCTGCGCGAACTCTGGGTCGGCGAGCCGCCCGTGCTGATCGGGGTGACCGCGATGGACGGCGAGGCCTCGCGTCGGCGGATCGAGGCTGCCTTCGACCAGCACCTCGTCAAGCCAGTCGGTCCCCGCCGCCTGGTCGCGTTGATCGACGGTCAGCTGGAAGCCTCTCAAGCCGCGGAATCCGAACCACCCACGAGGCAATGACACGCCGCCACTCTCAGTCGTGATCGAATGGCACCGCCCTTGCCTTATCCACGCCGGCTACAACCCACGGAGTCACCCATGACGAACCGCCTGAAAGTGCTCGTGGTGGACGACAACCCGGACGCCGCACAATCCGCCGCCGACTTACTCGCACTCGCCGGGTGCGACACCCGGGCATGCAGTAGCGGGGCATCGGCTCTCCGCGAGGCGGCCGAGTTCGATCCCGATGTGGCAGTGCTGGACCTTTCCATGCCGGGCATGGGTGGGGTCGAGCTCGGGACGCGCTTGCAGGAGCAGGCGGCCCACCCGGTGCGGCTGGTCGCGCACACCGGTCGGTGGGACATCAACGCCAGCCACCAGACCCACAACGCCGGCTTCGAGCGGCACCTGGTCAAGCCGGCTGACCCGCACACCCTGATCGCTGCCGTCACCGGCCGGGACTTGGCCTGTGCGTGATGAGCCACGCCACGGACGGCGAGGCCGGCCACGGACGGCCGGGTTATCTCTTGCTGATTTGACGCTGCTTACCGCCGGACGGGCTGCAACCGCTGGTGGGCCGTCGCTTCACTCATCTGCTCACGTCCCGCCCGCCACGCGAACCAGCCCAGCGCCCGGGCCGCCGACGGGTCGAACCCGGTCTCGGCCGCCACGACGCGGCCCCGGGCGTCCCACCACCGCTCGAACTCCGGCGTGGTGAACACCGACCGCCGGGCAGGTGCCTGTGTCATCGCCGACCTCCAGACGGGGAGTGCTGGTCTGTGGGCATTCTACGTTCGCGGATGCAGGCGCAGCGTTCGGCGGGATCGACGACGCGCCTGCCTTGCTTGACGGCCAAGTTCCCCGGCCATATCTCCTTCCGTTTCCTGTTCCCCAGAGGCGGTCGGCGATGACGTTCGCGGAAGCGGTGGCGGCGTTGTGGGCCAAGCACCCGAAGGCGGAGCTGAGCCCGTCGGTGAAGCGCGGGACGGCCTTCACCCGCGCCGTCCGGGTCACGTTCAAGCCGGACAAGGGCGGGGTGTACTCGGGGAAAGACGCGGACGGCACCGAGGTGCTGCTCTACTTCAACGACACCGCGAACGTCATCAGCTGCACCGAGGTCGAATCCGACCTCGGCCCCGACGAGGAGTAGCCCCGGCGGCGCCGGTTACGCTACGACCGAACGGCTCGCATCCCTGTCGCGGCAGGATGGGGCGGGGGGAGACCCGCCCCCATGACCGTTGGCTCATTTCCGCGCGTGCCTACTTCTTGTCGGCGGAGTGTGTCCGACCTGCGCCGGGTGTGGCTACCTCGTCCCCCAGGCTGATGACGACGCGCGGGGTCACGACGAGCATCAGGTAGCCGGCCCCGTGGCGCTTGACCTGGGCCACGGTCGCACCGTCCTCCATCCAGGTCGTGCCGGAGAAGTCCGCCTTCCCGACCGCGGCCTTCACCTCCAACTGGAGGTGCCGGAGGTCGGCGGCCACCAGCGCGCCGAGCCGCACGTCGACCTTCCCGACGCCGCCCGGCTCCTTGCCGAGGTCCAGGGGCAGGGTGACGCGCTGGCCGGGAAGCACGGTGACCTTCGGCCCCTGCGCGATCGTGGTCCCCGCCTCGTCCTGGGCTCTGCGGAGGAGCGCGAACGTCTCGGCGTCGTTCAGTACGGCGTTGTCGCCCGCCTTGAGTCGCGGGAGGAGATCCTGCACCTTGAAGAGGGAGGCCGCGTCCAGCGAGACGATCCGGATCTCCACGGACACCTGCACGTCCTGAACCCGCCGCATGGTCTCCAGCAGATACCGCACTCGGGCCTGGACGGCGGGCGTGTTGCTCACGACCAGGGTCCTGTCGCGCGCCGAATACCGGACGAGGCCGGTGCCGCCCGCCCCTTCCCAGGAGTCCGGAGCGACGGTGCGA
The DNA here is from genome assembly GCA_035629595.1 of Urbifossiella sp. Taxonomy (GTDB): domain Bacteria; phylum Planctomycetota; class Planctomycetia; order Gemmatales; family Gemmataceae; genus Urbifossiella. The sequence continues at coordinate 3,356 of DASPHQ010000297.1, forward strand.
GTGACCTTCCGGATCAGCCAGTCCTCCTTGGTCGCCGCGTCCCCCTTGGGGGCATTCACGTCCACGTCGGGGATCGGGATCACCAGGTCGGCCACGGCGTAGGTGACCAGGGTCTTCGCCTTATCCGCCGGTAGCGCGGCCTTCCTGGCGGCATCGGCCGCGACGGGTGGAGGGGCGTCCCTCGTGACGGGCGGCGAAGTCTCACGCTCCCCCTCAGGAGCCGGCACCGGCTGTGCGACCGCGTGGCGGGCCCCGGCGAGGGCGAGCACGCCCACCACCAGCGCCCCGGCCAGCACCACCTTGAGTTTCGTCAGCACCATGGCCGTCATCACTCCTTCCGTCAGGGCGGTTACGTTCGCGACCACATCGGACGGGCGGCCGGTCGCGGCCCGGGTTGTCGAAGACACGAGACCCGCCGACACCCCAGCCCTCGCCGACCGGTCAGATAGCAGCGTGGCGAGCGCCCCGCCGGAGAGGGTGATCCCCTGCCGGGTCAGCCGCTTCGCCAGCAGGACCCTGCCGGTCCGGAGTCGGCTCGCCAGCGTCCCCTCCGGGATCCCCAACTGCCGGGCGGCGTCCTTCCCCTTCCGGCCTTCCAGGTCGCACAGGACGACGGCGACGCGGTACTTGGCCGGCAGGGCCGCGAGCTCCCGGTCGATCAACTGGTCCAGGCCGGGCCATGCTTCGGGTCGTTCGGCGTCCGCCTCCGGCAGTTGCGGCATCAGCTTCTCCCGCGTCTGCCGCTTGCCCGCCACGGCTTTCGCCTTGAGGGCGGTGCGGCGGGCGACGCCGTACAACCAGTTGGCGACCGGCTGGCGCGGGCGAACCGCGGACGCCCGGCGGGCGAGTACGAGGAAGGCGGCCTGGAAGGCGTCCTCGGCGTCCTGGTGGTGGCCGACGACACGACGACACACTCCCCAGACCATCGGGCCGTGTCGACTCACGAGGGCGGCGAACGCAGACTCGTCCCGGTGCTCGACGAAGAGGCCGAGCAATTCGCAGTCGTCGCGGTCGTCGGGCGCTCGGCCGAGGTGGTGGATGACCCCGGCGAGTCGGTGAACCGCCATGCTCCCCTCCCGCCGAGCGAATCGCGTCCCACAGGTTATTGCCCCGTGGCCCGCCGTTTCATCGATTTACTTTCGTCCCGATTCGGCGGCCGGGTCAAGACGCACCCGCCCGTGGCCGCCACCCGCGAGTTGCGATCCCGGACCGATCCCGTACCGCAACCCTCGAAGTGTGTCGACTGCGTGTAAGGGTCGGATACGACAAGGATGCCGGGCTACTAGCGAATGGTCATACGCCAGCGGCCCGACGGCTGGGCACGGCCGCCGGTGCCGATTCCCTTCTCCCCAAGGTGCGTGATGCAGGCGATCGTGGTCCTCGTGCTCCTCGCCCCGAACTCCCCCGACGCGGCGCAGAAGGACCTCGCGCGGCTCGACGGCGCGTGGGTCGTGACCGCCGCGGAGGTCAAGGGCAAGAAAATGGACCAACCGCCCCTCCAGCGAGTCGTGTTCGCCGCGGGCAAGGCGGGCGAGGCGGCCGGCAAGGAGAAGGGGGCGAAGGCACTCAACTACACCCTCGACCCGGCGAAGTCGCCCAAGGTGATCGAGGCGGTCGCGGACGGCGGCAAGGGGAAGCGGATGGTGGGCATCTACGAGGTCGGGGCCGACACGCTGAAGCTCTGCCTCTCCCAGAAGGGGATTACCCCAGCGGGGTTCCGCACGGGGCCGGACAGCGATGCCATCCTGCTCGAACTCCGGCGGGAGAAGCGCTAGCGGATACCGACCGGCCCGGTACTCGGGGTGAAGAGCCCGCGCGCGGCGGGACTGCCGGCCGATGGGGTCGCCGAAACCGGGGGGAAGGTAACCCAGATTACCCCGTCGTGGGAAGACGAGCTACCGACATCGCGTCGGCCGGGCGACCCGGACAGACTCCACGGGATTGTGTTCTACGGTGGATTGCGAGCCCCCAACAGCCGGCAGCCGCGACTTTAACGATTCCGGTCCGCCGCTTGCTAGGACTCGGGCAGATCACCCCGCCACACCCTCACGGACGAGGCCGCCATGCTCGTACTCACCCGCAAGACCGGCCAGGAAATCATCATCGACGGCGACATCCGCATCACCGTGACGTCGATCGGCGACGGCCGGGTGAAGATCGGCATCTCCGCCCCGCCGCACATCAAGGTCGACCGGGCCGAGGTCGCCGCCCGCATCGCGGCCGAAGAGGCTGAGAACACGGTCCTCGTCTAAGGCTGACACCCCCTGCCGATGCCGCCTACCCTCCGCCCACTCGGACTCTGGCCAGGACGGCGCACGGCGTAGCGCAGGCAGGATGTCTCCGCCCTGAGTGGACACCCCGCCGCTCGGCTCCGGCCGGTCGGCGGGGTTGTTTCGTAGATGGGTACTGATGGAGGTGGGGCGTCGATGGCGGTGCCAACGAAGCTGCTCGCCGAGTTTGCACACGTTACCGATCCGGCCCGCGACCCGCCGTCGCGGGCCGGGCTGGATCAGACGGACTGGGCCGGCGTGAACCACGCCCACGGGCCGGCGACCGACTTCCCGGTCCTGCTCCGCGCCCTCGTGTCCGACGACCCGGACGCCCGGGGGTTCGCACTCCAGCTGCTGTACGAGACGGTCTGGCACCAGGGGACCGTCTGGGAGGCGACCGCCCACACCGTCCCGTTCCTGTACCGGGTGCTGGCGGCGGACGGGACTCCGGACAAGCAGTCGGTCGTCCACCTGCTGGCGACCATCGCCGACTGCCAGACGGGCTCGGCCGAGCACATGGCCGCATCGCGGCGTGCGGTGGGGGAGCAACTCGACCTGCTGTACCCGTACCTCCGCGACCCGAACCCGGAGATCCGCCGGGCGGTCGCGTGGGCGGTCGGCCACTACCCCGAGGCCGTGACGCGGCTGCTCCCGGACCTGGAGGCAGCCCTCCGCGACGAGCCGGACGAGTACACCCGCGGGGCGCTGCGCGAGGCAATTGCCCGCCATCCTTCGGCAGCGCCTGACCGCGGCCTCACCTGCGAGTAGCATCGAGGTAGCACCACGGGCCGCGGCCCCTGACCTTTCCCGAAGGGGCATGATGGACACGGTTCACGTCTTCATCTCGACGGGCCGGTTCAAGTCGTCCGACGAGATGCGGGCGTACATCGACGAGACGTACACCGAGGACGGCGACGGCATCCCGTCGGCGTTCATGCGGGAGGTCGGCCTGTCGGAGTACGAGCCGGGCTGCATCGAGGCCGTCCCGTCCGCGTCCGGGGCGGCGGTGCCGCTGGGCGAGCTGCTGGCCGGCGCGTCGTATGCCGACCAGTGGCTGCCGCACCTGGACCGGTCGCGGCGGGCGGACGCGGCGGTCTGCGTGTTCACCCCCAACGTCGCCGACCACCCCGAGGGCTGCTCGCTGGAGTACCTCGGGGCTTTCGAATACCGCGTCGTGCACCCCGAGTGGTTCCAGCGGCTACTGCGGGGCGAGGCACCAGACCCCCCACCTGGCACCGGCAGCTGATTCGCGGTCCGGTCTGTGGTCGGCTTGCCAGACGCACCGAGGTGCTATCGTGTCCACTCGCGCACTCCTTTTCCGTCCGCCGCTCGCCGGGCGGTGTGCCGTACTCGCCCTACTTGCTCTGGGCTGCGGGAAAGATGGTCCGCCGCCGCAACCGCCGGCCCCGGAACCACCGGCCCAGCAACCACCGGCCCTGTTGCCACAAGAGAAGGCCCCCGCCCCCCCGAGTCGGCCGCCCGTCCCCGCCGTCACGGCCGACCAACTGGCGCAGGAGTTCATCGACGACCCGGGCCGGGCATACCCCCGTTACAGTTCCCAGGGGGTGCAGGTCACCGGCGTGGTGTCGGGGCGGACCGACCGGGTGGCCCAGATGCGCGGCGCGGGCATGGGCCGGGACGGCCGGCGGGTCGAATGGACCTTTGTCCTGATACTCCCGCGGTCGGTGGGGGCGGGGGAGCTTGCGGTCGGTGAGCGGGTCACGATCCGCGGCACACCGGCCTCGACGGGGATCGGAACCACGGCCATCGACGTGGGCGAGGTCGTGCGGGAGTGAACCCTGGGGTTGCCGCAGCACTTCACCCGTTCCACCGGTCGGGCGAGACCGGGTGGAGTTCGACCTCCCAGCCCGCGAACGGCACCTCCGGCCGGTAGGTCGGGTCGCAATACTGTCGGATGTGCTCGGCCGCCCGCCGCTCCGCCTGCGTGAAGTTCGTCACCTGCCCCTGCCCGTCCACCTCCAGCACGTTGCAGAAGACGGCGAACGCGGCCTCCAGCGCGCTCGGCTCCTCGAAGACGCACCCGATGTCGACGCCGTCCTGCAGCGGGTGCCCGGCCGAGCGGTTCGCCACCCAGTAGGCGAACTGCCGGATACTGCCGCGGACGGACGGCGTGAGCTTCACGTCTGTCACCCTCCTGCGATGCGCACCACCCCGCCGCTATCCTCGACGGGGTCACCAGAATCCGGATCGCGGTCGCCCAGGGGTTGACCGAGATCCCGATCCGAGTGGTGCGCGGGCTGACCGCGACCCAGAAGCGGGCGATGGCACTCAACCTGAACCTCCTTCGCAGGCACCTGTCGCGGAACGAGCAGAGGAAGTTGATCGCCGCCGAGCTGAAGGCCGACCCCGCCCGGTCGAACGCCACGGTGGCGACCGTCACCGCGGCCAGCGACAAGACCGTCGCCTCAGTTCGGCAGGAGCTGGAGGCGACCTCGGAGATTCCGAGGTTGGAGGCGACGGTCGGCAAGGACGGCCGCCAGCGGAAGTCGCACCAGCCCCGCAAGGCGGCCGCGTCGGCGAAGGTGGTTACCGCAAGTGAGCCGGCCGGCCCGGTGCCGAAGGGTCCGGCCGCCGACACGCCGGCCTCGCCTCGCGGGCCGGAGGTCGCGACGCCCACGACGTGCTCGTCCTACCAGCCTCGCCTGTTCGACGCCGCCCCCGAGGCTGACCTCCCGCCCGAGCCGGCCCCGCCGCCGGCCGCTCCGCCACGGAAGCGGTCCACCTGGGTGCCGGACCTTCGCAGTTTCGCGCACCGGTGCGAGGGTGTCGCTCGGGTGCTCGGTAGCCTCTCCCGGGCCGCGCCGCCCAAGCGGTCGCCCGCAGCGATCCGCGACGCCGCGGGCCTCCTCCGCCGGCTGCTCGATGAGCTCGACCGGATGGCGGCGGACCTCCCGCCGGCCTGACGGTACTCGCGGCCGGCCGCCCGCCGCGGCCGCGCCGCTTCGTTACCAACCCCTCGTCCAGGATCACGGCCGGCGTCGACAGGAGAGTCGCGTGGATTCCGCCTACCCGACGACTATCACCCGACACGTCGGATCGGCCGACGGCGGGGTGTGGGACCGACCGACCGCCTAGGACCTCCTCCAGGAGGCCCTGATCTTCCGCGGCTGGGGGTTCACCTGCGTTCCCGTCCGGCAGGACAAGCGGGCCGCCGTCGGGTGGAAGGGGCTCCGGTCCCGGAAGCCGACCGACCGCGACCTGGGCCGGATGTTCGACCGGGCCGGCACCCGTCTCGCCGGGCTCGCCGCCCTCCACGGTCGGGCCAGCGGCGGCCGGGGCCGCCTCCACACCGTTCGCGACTTCGACACCCTCGGGACGTACCACACGTGGGCCGCCGCCCGCCCCCGGCTCGCGGCCGACGCACCGACCGTCCTCACCCCCCGCGGGGCGCACGTTCACGTGTTCCTCCGCGGGGGCGACGAGGTGCGGCTGCCGATGCCGGACG
>DASPHQ010000298.1:0-2869 GCA_035629595.1 Urbifossiella sp.
CCGCTCCAGCACCGGCTCCAGGTTGAACCGCTTGTTCGACGTGTGCAGCGCGACGATCCCGTCCGGGCGGGTGCGGTCCATGTACAGCTTCACGGCCTCCAGCGTGAGGCGGTCGCCGGGGTCGAAGCCCTCTTCGATCACTTCGACGAGCAGCACGGCGAACCGCTTGTCGGCGTCGGCGGCGAGAGTCTCGCGGGTCGGGCCGTAGCGGAAGTCGAGCTTCGCCCCGCGGTCCCGGGCGTCGTGGACGAAGGTGAAGTACTGGTCGGTCCGCTCGATCAGGTCGCGGGGCTCGCGGTGGGCGCTGTAGAACGTCATCGACTGGCCGCGGAGGGCGTAGGCGGCCGGGGTGCCGGCGTAGATCCCACAAACGCCGACCGGGGCGGTCGCGTCCTTCCCGCCGTTGCGGGTGCGGAGGTGGTAGAACGCTGCCCCGACCGGCCCGGTGCGGTGGTAGTAGGTGAGTGGTTCGAGCCGCGGGTTCCAGCGGGCGTGGACGCCGACGAGGGCCAGCGCCTCCCACTGCGTGCCGAGGCCGAGGACGTTCGGCGCGTCGGCCCGGTGGAACCAGCGCTGGTTGTACTGCGAGCCGATCAGGGTGCCGTCGTAGATGAACCGGTTGAAGTAGTTGTACTCCTCGACTTTGAACTTGCCGAGGCGGGCCTTCACGAACTCGTCGTCGTCGTCCTGGGCGTGGGCCGCGGCGGGGGCGAGGGCGAGCAGCACGGCGGCGAACATCAAGCGGGTCATCGGCGGTTACTCCCGGGGTCACTTCTTCGGCGGCTGGATCGGGGGAATCGCGGGGAGGGCTGGGCGGTGGGCGTCGGTCCGCAGCTCGACGCGCGGGTCGGCGGTGAGCCGGTGGAACATCGGGCCGAACACGATCCCGGACAGCGCCCCGAGGGTGGCGTCGGGGCCGGTCTTACCGGTGTCGCGGAGGCGGAGCGCGTGCCGGAACACGACGGCCGCCTGCGGCCCCTGCCGGATCGACACGACCGTCGCCGTCAGCCTCGCCCGCTCCGCCTCCGGCCCGCCCCACTCCTTGAGGATGGTCCCCATCGCGTCGGCGTCGGGGCCGTACTTCTCGAGCAGCCGCAGCAGCGGTTCGTTCCGCGTGCCGTAGGTGAGGATCTGCTCGACGGTCGATTTCGCCAGCGGGCCGAGGTCGGCCTCCGACCGGGCCAGCACCGTCCAGCTCGACGCCGTCTTACCGGGAAAGTTCTCCGAGTCGTCGTTCCAAACCCGCGCGGCCAGCTTCAACTCGCGGGCGATCCGCTCCACCACCGGCTCCAGGCGGTAGAACTTGTTCGACGTGTGCAGCGCGACGACGCCGCCAGGGAGCGTGCGGTCGATGTACAGCCGCACGGCCTCCAGCGTGAGCCGGTCGCCGGGGTCGTAGCCCTCCTCGATCAATTCGACGAGCAGCAGGGCGAACCGCTTGTCGCCGTCGTCGGCGAGCGTCGCACGGGGTGGGCCGTAGCGGAAGCTGAGTTTCGCCCCGCGTTCCCGGGCGTCGGGGACGTACGTGAAGTTCAGCTCGGCACGCTCCACCAGCTCGCGCAGCTCGCGGTGGGCGCTGTAGAAGCTCATCGACTGCCCGGGCCGGGCGTAGGCCGCGGGGGTGCCGGCGAACAGCCCGCAGACGCCGACCGGGGCGGTCGCGTCCCGCCCGCCGTTCCGGGTGCGGAGGTGGTGGAATGCCGCCCCGACCGGGCCGGTGCGGTGGTAGTACGCCAGCGGCTCCAGCGTCGGGTCCCACTGCGCGTGGGCGCCGACGAGGGCCAGTGCCTCCCACGGCGAGCCGTGGCCGAGGATGTTCGGCACGTCGGCCGGGTGGAAGGTGCGCTGGTTGTACTGCGAGCCCATCATCGTGCCGTCGTAGACGAGGCGGGTGAAGTGGCCGCGGGCCTCCACGTCGAACTTCCCGTCGCGAGCCCGGAGCCCGGGCTGGGCGTGGGCGACCGCGGGGGCGAGGGCGAGCAGGGCGGCGATGAGGGTGAGGCGGGGCATCGGCAGCTCCTCGGGTAGAATGCCCATCTGAACCGGCCGGCGGACGGCCGTCAAGCAGGGAGATTGGTCGTGCCGACGCTTTACCTCGACGCAGACGCCTGCCCCGTGAAAGACGAGGCGTACCGCGTCGCCGCCCGGTACGCGGTGCTGACGGTGGTGGTGGCCAACTCGCACATGCGCGTGCCGACCGGGCCGCTCGTGGAACTGGTGGTGCGGCCGGGGTTCGGCGCCGCCGACGACTACATCGCCGAGGTGTGCGGGCCGGGCGACGTGGTGGTGACGGCCGACATCCCGCTGGCCGGGCGGGCGCTGGTGAAGGGGGCGCGGGTGCTCGACCCGCGCGGCCGCGAGATCACCGACAACGAGATCGGCGCGGCGCTCGGGATGCGCGAGTTGATGGAGGACTTGCGCGCCCGCGGCGAGGTGAGCGGCGGCCCGCCGCCGATGGCCGCGAAGGACCGGTCGCGGTTCCTGGCGAAGCTGGACGAGGTGTTGGTGGCGGTGCGGAGGGCGCGATGAAGCCGCGCCGGTTCGCCCGCATCCGCCGTCACCCGTGGCGGACTTTGGCGCTCGCCGCGCTGGCGGGCGTCGTTCTCCTCAACGTCGTGGCGTACCGGCACGCGCGGGCGATGCTGGCGTTCTCCGCCGACGGAACCAAGACACCGCCGCCCGAGGGGCTGACCGCGTGGGGCAAGGCGAAGGCGCTGGCGCTCGGGGTCACCGTGCCGCGGCCGGCCGTGACGCGGACGCCGGGTGACATCGGGCTGTCAGCGGAGACCATCCGCTTCGCCGCGGACGGCGGCGTGAATCTCGAAGCGTGGCTAATCGCGCCGCAGGGGGCGAAGGGGACGGTGATCCT
>DASPHQ010000299.1:0-4242 GCA_035629595.1 Urbifossiella sp.
AGGTCGAGATTAGCAACACGTTCATCCCCGGCCCGGTGACGTGCTTCAACACCGTCGGCGAGGTGAAGGGGAGCGAGAAGCCGGACGAGTTCGTCGTCGTCGGCGCCCACCTGGATTCGTGGGACCTGGCGACCGGCACGATGGACAACGGCACCGGCAGCTGCACCGTGCTGGAGACGGCCCGCGTCGTGGCGGCGCTGGCGAAGCGCGGCTACCCGCCGAAGCGGACCATCCGGTTCGCGCTGTTCACCGGCGAGGAGCAGGGGCTGTGGGGCTCCAAGCGGTACGTCGAGCGGCACAAGGACGAGATGGCGAAAACCTCGATCGCGCTGGTCCACGACACCGGCACCGGCAAGGTGTACGGGTTCGGCGTCCACGGCCAGGCGAAGGTGAAGGAGATTCTGGAGCGCGAGCTGACCACCGTCGCCGCGGGTGAAGGGTGGAAGGGGATCGACATGGGCGGGGTGTTCGGCAGCGACCACCAGGCGTTCCACCCGGCCGGCGTCCCGGGGCTGGCGTGCCGCCAGGACATCGACGAGTACCGGCTGACGCACCACACCCAGACGGACACGTTCGACCACGCCAAGACCGGCAACCTGTCGCAGGCGGCGGGGGTGCTGGCGATCACCTCGACGCGGGTGGCGAACCTGCCCGAGCTGCTGCCGCGGATGGCGCCGTTCACGCGGCCGAAGAAGGACTGATTTGATCCGCCGCTTGCGGCGTTGCACCGCGGTGCAACGCCGCGAGCGGCGGAAAGAAGAAACTACATCCCCTCAGCGGGCGCCACCTTCGGGGCGGGCGCCGCCGACGGGCCGGCGTCGCCGAGCTTCGGCAGCGCCGGGATGTTCTCCTTCGTCGGGCTCGTCTTGCCGTACTCCTCGTAGTCGAGGTACAGCAGGGCGCAGCCGGCGGCCATCGCCACGAACGTGATGAACGTCATCACCGTGTACACCGGCTCCGTCCGGCGCGCGGCCCGCACCGGCTTCTCGGCCGCCTTCGACGGCTTCTTCTTCGCCATGACTAAACCTCGGTTCAAAGCCAGAGCGGCGGTGGGCGTGGTTACGGGCTCAGGGAGCTGCCGACGCGGCCGACGCGGTCGCCGACCTTCGGCAGCTCCTCGGGGCGGAGCGACCGCAGCGGCCGCCGCGGGTCCGACGGGCGGAACGTGCCGGACGACGTCTGCGGCCGGGCGATGTCCACCACGATCGTCCCCAGGTAGCGGGCGTCGGTGCCGGTGCGGTAGATGTCGAGCGTCGCGCCGGTGGTCACCCCGTGGTCGATGCCGAGGCTGAACTGCACGGACCCCTCGCGGTACGCCTCGACGGTGCCGCGCGTCCCCTCCTTGATCGGCACCGGCCGCGGCGTGGTCAGGCTGAACCCACCCGTGCCGCCGCCGAACCCGCTCGCCCGCGCGTCGGCCAGCTGGTTGGACACCTCCTCCAGCTTCTTCAGGGCGTTCTCCTTGTCCTGCGTCGCCTGCCGGGCCACCGTCTCGGCCGCCTGCTTGTCCTTGAGCGACTGCTCGACGAGGATGGCGTCCTTGACCTTCTGGGCCTCGAGGGTGTTGACCCGCTGGCCGAGCTTGTCGGCCCGGGTGTTCGCGGCCGTGTTCAGCGCCTGCAGCTCGGAGGTCAGGGCCTCGCGCTTGTCGTTCCCGGCGTTGATCAGCTTGATCTGCTCGCCGTTCTTGTCCACGTCGTCCTTGAGCTTGGCGACCTGGGTGCTCAGCCCCTGGGCCTCCGCCTGCGCCGACTTCAGCTGCCGCCTCAGGGCGTCCTGCTCGGCCAGGCCGGTGCGGTACTCGTTGTCGCGGGCGGCCACGGCGTCCTTGTGCGCTTTCTCGTAGTTGTCGGCGCGCGTCTTCCAGTTGGTCCGCGCGGCGAACACGGACACGGTGAACCACATCCAGACCAGGGCCAGGAGCAGCACCAGGACGGCGAGAATCTTGCCAAGCCAGCTCATCGCCCGACCCCCCGCACGTGCCGATGTGGATAAGACCCCCGCCCGCCCCTTACTTGATGCCGAACACGGCCAGCCGCGCCGCCAGCTGGTCAAGCCGCCGCTGGGCGGTGTCCTTCTGCTCGGACACGTTCACCCGCGCCGCCCCGAGGTACGACGCCTCGTTCTGCAGGTCCTCGCGGAGCGTCCGCTGGCGCGTCAGCTTCCCCTGCACGTCCAGAATCTGCACCTGCAACTTCTGCTGGGCGGTCCGGTGCGCGGCGATCTTCGGCTCCAGCACGTTGACCACCCGGTCGATCGACGCGGCGATCCGCGCCTCGAGGGTGTCGGCCCCGGACAGGTTCTTGCCGTCCGGCCCCTTCACCGCCTTGCCCGGCGTCGCCACGTTCAGCCGGCCCGACTCGTCCTCCTCGAACTCGAAGAAGCCGGTGTCCGCCGTCCGCGCGTCGGCCAGGAGCTTGGAGTAGCTCCGCTGCCGTTCGATTCGAACGACTTCGGCGGCCCGCAGGTCGCGGAGCCGCTGGCCCCACAGGGCGGAGGCGGCGGCGCCGGCCTTCCCCTGGGCGTCGGTCTCGCGGGCCAGCCCCTTGAAGTTCATGACGACGTGGCCGCGCGGGGCGGTGCCGTCGGGCACGTCCTCGAACCAGCCCGGCCGCTGGGTGTAGACGGCCGCGGCGAACACGGCGGCGCCGACCCCGGCGATCAGGGTGAGGAACACCAGCAGCTTGGCGATCGCCGTCATCGTGGTGCCTCAGTCTGCCCTCGCACCCACCCGCCGCCGCGGGTGGGCTTCGCCCGGCTTCCCGGCTCACTTCTTCTGGCTGTACCGCTGCCGCTCGACGTTCGTCAGGTCCGCTTCCATGCGGTAGATCTCGTCGAGCGTCTGCGCCACCACCCGCTGGATATTGAACAGGTCGCGCTCGGTCAGGTCCTGCTCGGCCAGGAGGTTCGACACGTCCGCCCGCACCTGGGCCAGCTGCGCCTTCAGGCCGACCGTCGGGTCGTCCAGCTGCGTCTCCAGCGCCTTGACGGTGTCGGCGTCGCGGCTCTCCTCGGCGACCTTGCGGCGCTCCTGGTCGGTCACGTCGAGGAACCGCTGCGTCCGGGCGATCGCCAGCTGCCGCAGCGTCGCGTACTCGGCGACGAACTTGTTCTGGTCGTCGTCGGTCAGCTGCCGGACGCGGACGATCATCTCGGCGAACCGGAACGTCTGGGCGCCGACGGTGCGGGCGTAGCGGCGGGCGCCGACCACCATCAGCACCCGCTTCTGCCACCCGGCCGACTGGTCCAGGTGAATCAGCAGGTGCGCCAGCCGGGCGCGGCGTTCGCCCTCGTCCTTGGTCGGCCCCTCGCGGAGGGTGCCGGCCTTGTCCAGACGCTCCTCGGTCTTCTTCGGGTCCTCGTCTGCGTCGGCCGGGGCGTCGATGGCGGACGTGTCGGCCTTCTCCGGCGCCTTCAGGACGCGCTCGAAGCGGGCGTACAACCGGTCGCGCAGGTCGTCGCCCTTGGCGGCGGCGAGGAGCGCCTGAAACTGCTGCCGCTCGTCGAGCGTCTCGGCCTGGAGTTCCAGCAGCTTGAACGCGGCCGCGGCCCGGCCGGCCCCCTCGGGCTGGTTTTCGAGGTGTGCCTTCACCAGCGAGAACACGCGGCGGACCTCGGCCAGCTGGTTCGGCACGGGGTCGGCGACGGCGAGGTTCAGCCCCTCGGTGGCCGCGCCGCCGGCGGTCTTGAAGTACTCCTTCAGCAGCGCCGGGCCGACGGTGGTGGTCGCCTTGCCGCCGGGGCCGACGACGAAGAACGGGATTTCGGCCTCGGGGTCGGTCGGCATCGACTCCGGGTCGGCGAGTTCGCTGGTCTTCTCGTCGCCCTTGCGGTCACCAAAGGGGAGGCCGTTGACGAGGAGGATGTGGCGGAGGCCGAAGCCGGCGATGGTCTGTCGGCCCTGCCAGTCCTGGATGGCGAGGAACGCGAACCCGCCCCCGATGAGGAGGTTGAGGACCAGGAGGATCTTGCCCAGGGTGCTCATACGGGCGGTTCCCAGGGACGGGCAACGGCCGACCCCGCCGCGGGGCCGCTACCACGTGATTGTGACGGACGCCGGACACCGGGACAAGCGCCGACCCGCGAGAACCCGCGGGAGATCGGTCGGCCGCGGGGGTTCTGAGGGTTGCGCCGCGCGGGCCGTTTGCCATCATACCAGCGCCCGCGGCGCATTCCAACTCCTTGTCCGGCGCGGACTCCCGCCGGCTCGGGGCCGGTAGCCGCGGGCTTCAGCCCGCGCGA
>DASPHQ010000300.1:0-2449 GCA_035629595.1 Urbifossiella sp.
CCTTGTACGCCCGGACGACCTCCGCCTCGACGACATCGGGGCTCATGTGGACGAGCGAGTCCAGGTCATAGACGTGCAAGTCCGCCGCCCGCAGCGGCGGCCCCGCCAGTCCGGCGAGGGCCAGTACGGGAGCGACCAGTACCCACCCGGCACGTCGGCAGCGGGACATCAGCGACTACTCGGATCGGGACGAAGGCGGACCGCCCGACGGACGCGAACATCCAACTCAGCAGCCACCTGGGGGATCGTACCACCACGGACGGCCACGACCATGCTGGGAAACGCAATCGACCCGGCGGTCAGCGCCAGTGCGGGGTTCGGCCGGAGTGCTACCCGGGCGGGATCGCCGGGCGGACCAGCCCGGTCGCCAACAGGATCGGCAGGCCGAGCGGGACGCCGAAGGCGACCATCGGTGCCCACCCCCACCGCAGGAAGCGCGACCCCCACCCCGTGCCGGCCCGCCCCCCGACCCCGACGGCCGCCCCGCACGCCCACCCGAGGAACACCCACCCGCACGCCCGGAGGCGGACGTGCCCGTCGAGCAGCAGCGCGAACTGCAGGACCGTGACCACCGGCAGGAGGACGAGGAGGGCGGCCTGGAGGGCGCGGACGGGCCACCGGGACGGGCCAGCCTCGTCCGGGGGGTCGCCGCGGCGGCCCGACCCGGCGGTGGCCACCCCCACGCACCGGCCGAGGCACTCCACCCCGACGACCCCGGCCGCGAGGAGTGGCAGCCCGACCCAGAGCCGGGCCGACGCCGCCCCCTCGTCCAGCCCGAGGGCCGTCAGCTTCACCCCGTAGGGCAGCGCGACCACCAGCGGCGTGCCACCGATCGCCCGCCAGGCTGACCGTGTCCCCATCCGCGCCGCCTCCGGGGAACAGGAAACGGAAGGGATTATACGGCGGGGCACTGGACGTCGAGCGGAGCGGACAAGGCGTCGATCCGGCCGGCCACACCGTCAGAGGTGGCCGGGATCACGGCCGCGGGGTGGGCCGTCCGGGCTCGGTGATGGTGATCCGAACCGCGTACTGGTACGTCCCACGGAGCGGCCCGGGCTCGCCCCGGGTGAGCGTCACCGTGACCTCCCCCGACCGCTCCCCCTGGGTGTAGCTGAGCCGGAACCCCGCGGGCTCGGCTGGGCGGCGGCGGTCCAGTGTCGCCGAGGCCTTGTCGGCCGTCGCCCGCACGCCGTCGAGCAACCGCCCGACGAGCCGGTCGGCCTGGTCAGGGGTGGCGGTCACCTTGCCGTCGCAGTACTTCCGGTCCGCCGGGCTGCCCCCGCCGCCTCCGCCCCCCGTGCCGCCGAGCTTGAGTGCCCGGACGGCGTCCAGCATCTGATCGGTCGGTCGGTAGTCGCGGAAGAACGGGGAGGCCGCCGGGTTCTGGGCGAGAGCCGATCCGGCGGCGAGCGACGAGAGCGCGGCGAGGATGCCGGTCCGCATACACCCCTCCTGGGTCGAGGAATTGCTGGAGTGTAGTCGGTCCGTCCCGGCCGGGCGATACGAGCTTTCGCCCGCGTCACTCACGCCGCGACGACCTTGGCCGACCCGCGCGGGACGAGATCGCCGGAGGTACCGCGGGCCAGCCGCTCCGCCTCGGCCTCGCTCGTTATCCCGCCGCGGATGAGGCGGTTGGCGCCGGGCGCGGACGCTTCCATCGCGTCCCACTCGGCCTGGTCGCAGACCGCGTTCGGCCCCTGCTCCATCCCCTTCACCACGGCCTGGTACACCACCCACGCCGCCGCTCGCTTCGTCCGCATGAAACCTCCGTGTCGTGCGTGCCGTCCATTATCGGCCGGACGGCCGCCGGGGTTCGCTCAAGCTGAGCGGGCCAGGGGCCGACCCCGCGCCGGTGATCCCGCGAGGGCTGCTCCTGACTATCATTCTGCAGGTCTGGCTACGGGGGACGGAATGGACCTGGACGATCCGGAACTCGCGGCTGAGGTGGTCTGCGCCGTCGCCCGCGCGGTCCTCGCCGCCGAGGGCCACGCCGAGAGGCTGCGGGACATCCCTCTCGGGAACACGGTGACGCGGCTGGTGGCGAGGCGGGACGACGTGCCGGCGGGCGAATCGGACGAGTACAAGTTGGTCGCCCTCGCCTCGGCCGTGCAGCGGGCGAAGGACGGCGACCGGGACGCACGCGGACAACTCGCGGATCTCGTGCGCGCTGTGCGCGAGTGGTTCGGGCTGCGGGGTTGACCACGCCAGCCCCGCAGCCCGGGGCTACCGTACCGGGACTCACACGGCCGCCAGGTCGCCGGCGGTGACGGCCTCGATCAGGGCGTCCGGGTCGGCCGGCTTGTTCCGTAGGCCCACGACCAGTCGAGTTCGGCCCACACCTTCGGCCGGTAGACGGTCCTCCCGCGGCCGTCCTCGCGGGACCCCAGGTCCGCCTCCAGAACGGTCGCGGTCGTCGGGGCGTAGGTGTGGTCGACGCGGTACGCGTTCC
>DASPHQ010000301.1:0-4025 GCA_035629595.1 Urbifossiella sp.
CCCAACCCGCGGTACAGCGTCGCGGCGACCTCGCCGGGTGTCACCGGTCGCGTCTTCGGCGTGCCGCCCAGCTCGTCCGACTCGCCGATCACGCGGCCGCCCTGGATCGGGCCGCCGCCCATCAGGATCGTCCACACGCCCGGGTGGTGGTCGCGGCCGCCGGCCGGGTTCACCTTCGGCGTCCGCCCGAACTCGCCGAGCGCCACCACCATCGTGTTCGACAACAGCCCGCGCTCGCTCAGGTCCTCCAGCAGCGCCGAATACGCCCGGTCGAAGTTCGGCACCACCTCGCGCGACATCTGCACGATGTCGGTGAACGGCTTCGACCCGTGGATGTCCCACGTCACCTCGTCGAACACCGTCTCGAACATGTTCACCGTTACGAACCGCACCCCGGCCTCGATCAGCCGGCGGGCCATCAGGCAGCTCTGGCCGAACCGCGTCCGCCCGTACCGCTCCTTCACCCGGTCCGGCTCCTTCTCCAGCGCGAAGGCGTCGCGCGCCCGCGGCGACGACATCAGCCGGTACGCCATACCGAAGCTCTCGTCCAACTGGCGGGCCGCGCCGCTCCCCTCGAACGACGCGGTGGCACCGTCCACGGCCTCGCGGAGGCGCTGACGGCGCTCGGCGCGAACGCCGGTGATGTAGTCCGGCGGCAGCAGGTCCGGGACGCGGAAGCCCGGGGCGTTCGGGTCGGCGTTCAGGATGAACGGGTCGTGCGCCTTGCCGAGGTAGCCGGCCGAGTGGCCGTGCGGGAGGTTCCCGCCGGTCCGGCCGATCGGCTTCGGCAGCAGCACGTTCGCCGGCAGCTCGCCGCGGCCGCCCTTCAGGTAGCCGAGCGCACAGCCGACGTGCGGGTGCTCGACGCCGCCGCTGAACAGCCGGCCCGTCTGCATCATCTGGTGGCCGGTGTCGTGGACGGCCGCGGCGGTGTGGTAAACCGAGCGGACTAGGGAGAACTTGTCGGCGTGGCGGGCCGTCTGCGGGAAGATTTCGCTGATCTGCGTGCCCGGCACGTTAGTCCGCGTCGGGCGGAACGGGCCGCGGACCTCCTCGGGGGCGTTCGGCTTCGGGTCCCAGGTGTCGATCTGGCTCGGACCGCCGACCAGGAACAGCATGATGCAGTTCGTGTCGTTGTCGGCCTGCCCGGCGGCCTTGGCGCGCTCGAGGGCCGCGAGCGTGAGGCCGATCGGGGCGATCGCCCCGGCGTGAAAGAAGTCGCGCCGGGTGGGGCCGCTGCAGACGTTGGCAGGGCGGGGAGCGTCCAGCCGGATCATGCCGACCTCGGGGAAGAGGGCCGCGACGTAAGGCGTTACCACTATTGATACCCGACAGCTGGCGTCGGTTCAACGAGGAACGGCTGTCGGGTCGCACGGGGGCGAGCCGACTCCGGCTCGATCGCACTCCGCGAAGCCGGTCTCATCGTCCCTTCAGGAAATCGGGTTCGCCCGGAATCCCCGCGTGGCGTAAAATCCTCTCACCTACCTGACCGCGCCCATCCCGAGCCCCGCCGGCCGGACCCGGCCCGACGAGGACCACGCATGACCCGCTGGACCGCCGTTCTCCCCGTCCTCGCGCTCGCCGCCGCCCCCGTTGCCGCCCAGACCGCTCCCAAGCTCACCGCGGAGCAAACGCACTTCTTCGAGACGAAGGTCCGCCCGGTGCTGGCCGAGAAGTGTTACTCGTGTCACGGCGAGAAGAAGCAGAGCGCCGGCCTCCGTCTCGACACCGCGGCCGGCGTAAAGCAGGGCGCGGACGACGGCCCGGTGATCGTGCCCGGCGACCCGGCCAAGAGTCGGCTGGTGAAGTCCGTGCAACGCGCCGGCGACTTCGCCATGCCGCCGAAGGACGCGCTCCCCGCTGCGCAGGTCGCCGACCTGGCGGAGTGGGTGCGAATGGGCGCCCCGTACCCGCCTGATGTTGCGGTGGCGAAGGGGGCCGACCCCACGAAGCACTGGGCCTTCCAGCCGGTGAAGCCGCAGGCCGTGCCGGCGACGAAGCAGCCGGCCGCACACCAGATCGACGCCTTCGTGCTGGCGAAGCTGGACGGGAAGGGGATGAGCCTGTCCGCGCCGGCCGACCGCCGCACTCTGATCCGCCGCGCGGCTTACGACCTCACCGGCCTTCCGCCGACCGCGGAGGAGATCGACGCCTTCGAGAAAGACCAGGCGCCGAACGCCTTCGAGAAGGTGATCGACCGGCTGCTGGCGTCGCCGCACTACGGCGAGCGCTGGGGCCGCCACTGGCTCGACGTGGCGCGGTACGCCGACACGAAGGGGTACGTGTTCAACGAGGAGCGGTCGTTCCCGTTCGCGTACACTTACCGCGATTACGTGATCCGCTCGTTCAACCAGGACAAGCCCTACGACCGGTTCGTCGTCGAACAGCTGGCCGCGGACCGGCTGCCGCTCGGCGACGACAAGTCGGCCCTGGCCGCGATGGGTTTTCTGACCCTCGGCCGGCGCTTCCTGAACAACACGCACGACATCATTGACGACCGCATCGACGTGGTGAGTCGCGGGCTGATGGGCCTGACGGTGGCGTGCGCCCGCTGCCACGACCACAAGTACGACCCCATCCCGGCGAAGGATTATTACAGCCTCTACGGCGTGTTCGCGAGCTCGGTCGAGCCGAAGCAGCTGCCGCTACTGTCGGAGCAGCGCACTCCCGAGCAGCAGGCCTACGAGCGCGAGCTGGCGAAGAAGGAAGCCGACGTGGACGCCGAAAAGGTGCGGCGGTTCGAGGCGGCGCTGGCCAAGCTCCGCACGCCGGACGCGCTCGGCGACTACCTCCGCGCCGCCCTCGACGCCCGCGGCAAATCGCCGGAGCAGGTGCAGGCGTTCGCCCGGGAGCGCGACATGAACGGCTTCGTCCTCGGCCGCTGGCGGCCGTACCTCACCGAGCAGCTCAAAGCCGGCAACACCGTCCTGTCGCCGCTCGCGGCGCTGCACGCACTGCCGGAAGCCGAGTTCGTCGCCAAGTCGGCTGCCACCCTCGAGGGTCTGCCGAAGGGGAAGGCTCACCCCGGAGTGACGGCCGCGCTGGCGGCCGCGAAGCCGAAGACGTTCCGCGAGGCGGCCACGGTCGTCGGCAAGGTCATCACCCAGGGGAAGGACGACGCTGCGCTCGCCGCGGTGATGGGGAAGGGGGGGCCGCTCGACATCCCGGTCGCGGAGGCCGACAAGCTGTTCAACCGGGTGGACCGCGACGCCCTCGTCGCGGTGAAGCGGAAGGTGGACGCCTTCCAGGCCGCCAGCGTGAACGCCCCGCCGCGGGCACACGTCCTCAACGACGGTGGCGTGCAGGAACCGGTCGTGTTCCTCCGCGGCAACCCCGGCAACCGCGGCCCGGCCGTGCCGCGACAGATGGTCGCCATCGCCGCGAAGGATCGGCAGCCGTTCAAGCAGGGGAGCGGCCGGCTGGAACTGGCGAACGCCATCGCCAGCCCCGACAACCCGCTGACGGCACGGGTGTTCGTGAACCGCGTCTGGGCCGGCCACTTCGGCCACGGCCTCGTCCGCACGCTGAGCGACTTCGGCGTCCGCAGCGACCCGCCGACGCACCCCGAGCTGCTCGACTGGCTCGCCCACCGCTTCGTCACCGACGGCTGGAGCCCGAAGCGGCTCCACCGCCTCGTCATGCTGTCGGCCACGTACCAGCAGGCGAGCGCGGCCCCAGATCTCCTCTTCCGGGCCGACCCGGAGAACAAGCTGCTCGGTCGCCAGAACCGCCGCCGGCTCGACTTCGAGTCGCTGCGCGACTCACTGCTCGTCACCGCCGGCAAGCTCGACCGCACCGTCGGCGGCCGCCCGGTGGACCTGTTCAAGGCGCCGTTCACGACGCGGCGCACCGTCTACGGCGTGATCGACCGGACGACCCTGCCGGGCACGTTCCGCGTGTTCGACGCGGCGAACCCGGACCAGCACAGCCCGCAGCGGTTCCTGACGACCGTGCCCCAACAGGCACTGTTCCTGATGAACAGCCCGTTCGTCCAGGAGCAGGCGATGGGGTTGGCCGCCCGCCCC
>DASPHQ010000302.1:0-4516 GCA_035629595.1 Urbifossiella sp.
GTAGCGAGCGACCTTGGAAATGCGAACTCCGTTCATGCGGCCGAGGAAGTAGCCGTTCCCTTTGGCCCTCGCCCCGAGCATGAGCGCACTTGCCGCCGGCCGGTGACCTCCCTTGGCAGGCCGCCGATCTTGCAGCTCGCCATCGAGGTAGAACCGGACCTCCGTGTCGCCGTCATACACCCCAGCAAGGTGAAGCGGTTGATTGCGTGGCGTCCAGTTCCTCTCGCAGGCACGGGCCGGATACGGCTGATGGTTCAAGGCGAGGTTAAACGCCCATTGTTTGCCCCCCGGCTGACTCCGCGGGCCGCCGGCAATCCCGAACCCGGACATCTCAAACCCATTCCCTACGAGTTGCTCGGACGTCTCGTCGGGCGGCCGCTCGATCACCGCCCAGACCTCGACGGTGAGCGGATGCTCGCCGCCGTACGAGAAGGACGGGATCTGAACGCAACTCGACTTCCCGTTAAACCACAGCGAGTGCTCGGAAGGGGCCGGGCGCGACTTCTCGTTCGCGCCCGGGGCCGGCGACCCGTCGCCGAACCGATTCGGGTCGGTGGTGGTCGTCTGCCCGCGGAACACGTGCGTCACGCCGGTGGCCTCCGTCACGGCCAGCACGGCCAAGGGGAGGAGCAGCACCACGGCCGCCACCGAACCCCACTTCCGCCGCCGCGCGGGGCGCGACCCGCGCGGGATGCGCGAGAAGTCCTTCAACTTGCTGTTCGCCTTCAGCTGCGCCTCGCAGTCGGCGAGCACGTCGGCCACTTCCCGCGCCGACTGGTAGCGGTCGTCGGGGTTCTTGGCGTGGAGCTTGGCGATGATGTCGCACAACCACGTCGGCGTCTCGGGGGTGATCTCGCGGATGTCGCGGGGCGTGTCCTCGGCGACGCGCTTCAGCACCGCGACGGTGCCGTTGGCGCGGAACGGCGGGCGGCCGGCGGCCATCTGGTACAGCACGCTGCCGAGGCTGAACAGGTCGGCCCGCTGGTCGAGCTTCTGCCCGAGCGCCTGCTCCGGGGCCATGTACATCGGCGTGCCGGCGATGATGCCGCTCTGCGAGATGCTGGCGTCGTCGGCGGCGCGGGCCAGGCCGAAGTCGGTGATCTTCACCCGGTGCTGGCCGCCCTCGATGAGCACGTTCCCCGGCTTGATGTCGCGGTGGATCAGGTCGCTGGCGTGGGCCGCGGCCAGCCCCTCGGCGATCTGCCGGCCGACCCGCACCACCTCGGCCGCGTCCACCGGGCCGAGCCGATTGAGCCGTTCCTGGAGCGTCTCCCCGGGGATGAACTCCATCGCGATGTACGGGAGTGGGTGCTCGGCCACCTCGTACACCTGCACCACGTTCTCGTGCCGCACCTGGGCGCTCGACCGGGCCTCGCGCAGGAACCGCTTCCGGGCCGGCGACGTGGCCGCCAGCAGCGGCGCCATCACCTTCACCGCCACGACCCGCTGCAGCACGTCGTCGAACGCCCGGAACACGATCCCGAACGCCCCCTGCCCGAGCACCTGGAGCACGTCGTAGTGGCCGATGCGGCCGAGCGCGTCGGGCCTCGCGGACGGGGTGAGGAACGCCAGCGCCTCGTCGGGCTCGGCCTTCCCGCCGCCGTCGGACGTCTGCGTCAGGGTAGGGAACCCCTCGGGGGCGACGGCGGGGCGCTGCATGAAAGCGCCGGCCTGGTCGTGGGCCGCGAGGAGGCGGTCGAGCCGGGCGCGCGCCTCCGGGTCGGGGCAGGCCTTGTCGAGGAAGGCGGTCCGCTCGGCCGGGTCGGCCTTTTCCAGGGCGGCGGCGAAGATCGTTTCGTCGGACATTGGGCGGCTCCCGGCGGGGGCGGTTCGCCAGCAATGCGAGAACCGGGGCGGAAGTCTATCACCCGGGCGCGACTTTTTTCCGCTACCCCCCGCGGGCCATCTCCCCGTACAGCCATGCCCGGCTGTACGCCCAGTAGCGGTTGGCGGTGGCGGCGGAGATGCCCAGCGCGGCGGCGGTCTCGTCGATCGTCAGCCCGGCGAAGTAGCGGAGCTTCACCACCTCGGCCTTCTCCGGCTCGGCGGCGGCGAGGCGGTCGAGGGCGGCGTCGAGGGCGACGAGGTCGTCGGCCGGCTCGGGGGCGGCGATGGGGAGGTCGTGGGCGTCGTGGCGGGCGAGGCCGCCGCCGTACTTCGCGGCCTTCTTGCGGCGGGCGGTATCCACCAGGATGCGGCGCATGGCCTCGGCCGCGGCGGCGAAGAAGTGGCCGCGGCCGTCGAACCCGGGGCCGCCGACCAGCCGCAGGTAGGCTTCGTGGACGAGGGCGGTGGGGTCGAGGGTGTGGCCGGGCGCCTCGGCCGCGAGCCGGGCGGCGGCGAGGCGGCGGAGCTCGGCGTAGACGAGCGGGAGGAGTTCGGCCGCGGCCCCGGCTTCCCCCCGGGCGGCGGCGGCCAGCACCTCGGTGACGGGGGTCATGCTGCGAGGATAGCCGACGACGCCGGGGCGGACAACCGCGGGGGGTCGTCCGCTACTGCCCGCCGGCGAGGACCGGAGCCGAGTCGAGGCCGGCGAGGACGTGCGTGGCCCGGTCGGCCCGGTAGTACGTGTAGCCGGTGCCGTACACCGACCCGTCCACGTCGTGGAGGTACACCCCGGTGGCGCCCCACTTCCCCTCCACCAACACCGGCATCCCGGGCGTGACGTAGCGGACGATCGCGGTGTGGACCACCTCCCCGTCCGTGCGGTAGATAGCCAGGTCGCCCGGCTGCGGGGTGGTGACTGCCGCGTACCCGTTCTCGCTCAGAATGTGTTCGACCTGCAACCCGCCGACCCAGTACCGGCCGCCGGTGAAGACCCACCCGTGGCAGTTCGAGCGCTCGTCGGCCGGCTGCCGGCGGATCAGCTTGTTGCGGAGCGCCGGGGTGTCCAGGAACCGCCCCTCCCGCGCCACCGCCTCGGCCTGCGCGCGGGGGTCGGTCGCCTCCATCACCGCGACGGCGGTGCCGCGGTCGGTGACCGCCCGGGCCGCGGCCGGGTGCGTCGCCGGTCGGTCGCAGAGCAACGCCAGGTCCTGCGAGGCCCGGTCGGCGGCGGCGTCGGTCGCGTACTCGTACCACGCCACGGCCCCCACCGCGAAGCTGAGCCCGGCGGCGGCAAGCCCGCCCCAGCGGACGACCGGCCGGCGGGTGAGGGCGGCGACAAGCCCCGGCCCGACGGCGGCGACGAGCAGCACGGCGGCGGCGGCCACGGCCCCCACCCACCCCGCCCGCTCGGACCCGGCCACGACCCACGCCGCGGAGCCGGCGGCCGCGCACGCCACGCCGGCGGCGGCGACGCGCAGGGTCGGGTGGAAGTGGCCGAGGAGGAGAATCGCGGCGGAGCCGAGCAGCATTCCCACGCCCGCGGCGAACGCGCCGGCGAGGATCGTGAAGTCCGGCGGGGCGAAGTCGGTGGGCGTCATCCTGTTCCTACACGCAGTCGGTGCGACCCATTAAACGAAACGGCACGCTATTACTAACACCGGACCCGTGAGCCGGTAGTGAATCCCTTCTGAGAAGATTCTGAGGAGCGTGTGCGGGGGCGTGCGGCCGCGGCCCGGGCGGCCCGCCCGCGTGTTCGGCACGTCCTGTGCGTCTGCGTCGGACGCGCCCGCGGAGACTCCCCATGACGGTGTCCGAGTACTGGCCGGTGGTGAAGGACGCCGGGTCGCAGTGGGTGGACGACAAGGCCGCCCGCCTCGGCGCCGCCCTGGCGTATTACAGCATCTTCTCCATCGCCCCGCTCCTGGTCATCGCCATCGCCGTCGCCGGGTTGGTGTTCGGCGCCGAGGCCGCCCGCGGCGAGGTGTCCCGGCAGGTCGGCCACCTCGTCGGCGAGAAGGGCGGCGAGGCCATCGAGAGCATGGTCGAGGCCGCGAACAAGCCCGGCGCGGGCACCGTCGCGACCGTGATCGGCGTGGTGATGCTGTTGGTCGGCGCGACCGCCCTGTTCGGCCAACTCCAGGACGCACTGAACACCATCTGGGAGGTGCAGCCGAAGCCCGGCGGCGGCGTGTGGGGGTTCGTCCGCGACCGCTTCCTGTCGCTGTCGATGGTGATGGGCGCCGCCTTCCTGCTGCTGGTGTCGCTGATCGTCAGCGCCGCCCTGGCCGCGGTCGGCGGGCTCCTCGGCGACTGGCAGACGGGGCTGGTCGGGCAAGTGGTCACGACGGCGATCGACCTGGTGGTCATCACGCTGATGTTCGCGATGATCTACCGCTTCCTGCCGGACGCCGTGATCGCCTGGCGGGACGTGTGGTTCGGGGCGGGGGTGACGGCGGTGCTGTTCGTGGTGGGGAAGGTGCTGATCGGCCTGTACCTGGGGCACGCGGGGGTGTCGTCGGCATTCGGGGCGGCCGGGTCGCTGGCGGTGCTGCTGGTGTGGCTGTACTACGCGGCGCAGATCTTCCTGTTCGGGGCCGAGCTGACGAAGGCCTACGCCGACCGGATGGGCTCGCGGATCGAGCCGAAGCCGCACGCCGAGCGGGTGACCGGCGAGACGCGGGCGCAGGAG
>DASPHQ010000303.1:0-4105 GCA_035629595.1 Urbifossiella sp.
AATGCCAGGCCGTTGGGGGCGTTCAGTTCCTGGGTCAGCAAGGTGAGCGCGCCGTCGGTGCCGCGGCGGTAGACGCCTTGATAGGGCAGTTCTTTTGTGGGGTCGTCCCATCGCTTCGGCAGGCCGTACGGCGGGTCGGTGAAGTACAGGTCGCCGTTCGGGTGGAACACCAGGTCGTTCGGGCTGTTGAACCGCTTCCCCTCGAACTTGTCCACGACCGTCTGGAACTTGCCGTCGGCGGTGAGGCGCGAGACGCGGCGGTCGCCGTGCTGGCAGAGGACGAGGTTGCCGTCCTTGTCGAACGCGAGGCCGTTGGCCCCGGGCTCGTCGCCGGTGAACTTCTCGTTGCCCGTGTACCCGCTCGGCTCGAGGAACGTCTTGACGCCGTCGGCCTGCGACCAGCTCACGACGCGGTTGTTGGGGATGTCGGTGAACAGGAGCCGCTTGGCCTTCTTGTCCCAGACCGGCCCCTCGGTCCACTTGAACCCGCCGGCGAGCACCTCGATGACGGCGTCCTTCGGGATGAGTTCGTCGAGCTTCGGGCTCTTGCGCTCGACGGAGCCGATGGTGGCCTTCTTCTGGGCGGGTTGCGCCGCGGACGGCGCGGGGGCGAGGGCGACGAGGGCGGCGGCGGCGAAGGCGGCCGGGCCGGCGAACACGCGCAGCATGGGAGGGGGCTCCGGGAGGGGGCGGCCGGTCGGGCCGCTGCGGCACCATCGTATGCGGCGGCGGAACGCGCGGGTAGCCGCGGGCTTCAGCCCGCGCGACGCGGGCGGTGTCTGTTCGCCGTCGCTCCCTGAGGAGCGCCGTAGGCTGGCGCGGGCTGAAGCCCGCGGCTACCGGACGTTAGGCCAGTGCCTTGTCAACCACGCGCCCGGCCACATCCGTGAGCCGCTCGTCCCGGCCGTCGTGCGGGTACGTCAGCCGCTCGTGGTCGAACCCGAGCAGGTGCAGGATCGTGGCGTGGAAGTCGTTCACGCTCACCCGGTCCTCGACGCCGCGCAGCCCGAACTCGTCGGTGGCGCCGACGACGGTGCCGCCCTTCGCCCCGCCGCCGGCGAGCCACATGGTGTAGCCGAGCGGGTTGTGGTCGCGGCCCTTGCCGCCCTGGCTGTTCGGCGTCCGCCCGAACTCGCTGCACCACACCACCAGCGTGTCCTTCAACAGCCCGCGCCGCTTCAGGTCGGTCAGCAGCGCCGCGACCGGCCGGTCGGCGTGGCCGCACATCGTCTCGTGGTTGCTGTTCAGGTCGTCGTGCGCGTCCCACTGCGTGATCAGCGGCCCGCCGCCGCTGTACACGGTGACGAACCGCACCCCGCGCTCGACGAGCCGGCGCGCCAGCAGCAGGCGGGTGCCGAAGTCGGCGGTGGCCTTCTCGTCCACGCCGTACAGCGCCTTCGTCTCGGCCGTCTCGCGGGACAGGTCCACCGCTTCGGGGGCGTGCTGCTGCATGCGGAAGGCGAGTTCGTAGCTGGCGGTGCGGGCGTCGAGGTCGGGGTCGCCGGGCGGCGCGTGCAACTCGTTGAGCCGGCGGACCATCTCGAACGACCGGCGGTTCTGGTCGGCCCCGGTGTCCGGCGGCGGGCGGAGGTTGAGGATCGGGTTCGGCCCGCGGCGGAGGAGCGTCCCCTGGTACACGGCGGGGAGGAAGGCGTTGCCCCAACACGGCGCCCCGCCCTCGGGCACGCCTTCGGGCTGGGGCATGACGCAGTACGCGGGGAGGTTCTGGTTCTCGGTGCCGAGGCCGTAGGCGACCCAGCTGCCGAGGCTCGGGAAGCCCATGAGGGTGCGGCCGCTGTGCAACTCGTACATCGCCGGGGCGTGGACCGTGGACGTACACCAGCACGCCCGCAGGAAGCAGATGTCGTCGGCGCACGCGGCGGTGCGCGGCATCAGGTCCGACAGCTCGATCCCGGCGCGGCCGTAGCGCTGCCAGCGCCGCGTGCTCGGCAGGATGACTTCGGCGCCGCTGGTGAACTGACTGCGGAGCCGGCCGACGGACTCGGGCAGGGGTTGACCGGCGCGGCGTTCGAGTTCGGGCTTGCGGTCGAACAGGTCCATCTGGCTCGGCCCGCCGACGGCGAAGATGAAGATGACGCGCTTCGCCTTCGGCTCGAAGTGCGGCTTCTTCGCGGCGAGCGGCGACCGCGGCTGGGCGCGTGCCTCGTTCAGCAGCGCGTGGAGGGCGATGCCGCCGAGGCCGCCGCCGGTGCGGTAGAGGAAGTCGCGGCGGGAGCGGGCGCGGGGGGTGTGCGGGGTCATGTGATGAGCGTACCCGCGAGGCGGGGATGTCGCAAGCGGCGAGCCGAGCCCCGTCAGGGGCCGGGTGACGCTTGGACTCACCCGGCCCCTGACGGGGCTCGGCTCGCCGGCTCACCGAAAACCACGCTCGCTCCCTCCTCCCCGGCCAGTATCCCTTAGCCCGGTGGGCGTTCGCGCCCGCCGCGTCTAAACCATCACCCGCCGGCGCCCCCTCCCCGCGCACCCTACCGGAGAGCGACCGATGACTCGCCGTTCGACCGCCGCACTCGGAGTGCTCCTCATGGCCGCCGCCCCGACCTTTGGCGACGAAGGGATGTGGCTGTTCAACAACCCCCCGCGCGCCCAGCTCCAGGCCAAGTACCAGTTCGACCCCACACCCGACTGGCTCGACCACCTCCGCCTCTCGTCCGTCCGCTTCAACTCCGGCGGGTCCGGCTCCTTCGTCAGCCCCGACGGGCTCGTCATGACCAACCACCACGTCGGCGCCGACGACCTGGCGAAGCTCTCGAACGAGAAGAACAACTACCTCCGCGACGGGTTCCACGCCAAGACCCGCGACGCCGAGATCAAGTGCAAGGGGCTCGAACTCAACGTTCTCCTCGCCATCAAGGACGTGACCGCCGACGTGAACAGCGCCGTCAAGGACGGCACGGCCCCCGCCGACGCCTTCAAGGCCCGGCAGGCGAAGATCGCCGAGATCGAGAAGGCCAACGCCGACGAGGGCAAGAACGTCCGCGCCGACGTGGTGTCGCTGTACGCCGGCGGCCAGTACCACCTGTACACGTTCCGCAAGTACACCGACATCCGCCTCGTGTTCGCCCCCGAGAAGCAAGTCGCGTTCTTCGGCGGCGACCCGGACAATTTCGAGTACCCGCGCTACGACCTCGACGTGTGCTTCTTCCGCGTCTACGACGGCGGCCAGCCGCTGAAGTGCGAGCACTACCTGAAGTGGAGCGCCGCCGGGGCGAAGGAGGGCGAGCTGGTGTTCGTGTCCGGCCACCCCGGCCGCACCAACCGGCAGAACACCGTCGCCGAGCTCAGCTACCTCCGCGACACCGGCTACCCGTACCTCCTCCAGCGGCTCTACCGGAACGAGATCCTCCTCCAGGCGTGGGGCGGCCGCAGCGCCGAGAACATGCGCCGCGCCGAGGACGAGCTGTTCGGCATCCAGAACAGCCGCAAGGCCCGCATCGGCGGCCTCGCCGGCCTGCTCGACCCCAAGCTGTTCGGCCGCAAGGTCGCCGACGAGCAGCGCCTCCGCGACTTCATCGGCAAGAGCATGAACACGGACATCAAGGCCGCCGAGTCCGCGTTCGCCGCGGTCGAGAAGGCCGAGAAGGTCCGCGCCGAGCTGATCCGCGACATGACGCTGCTGGAGAACGGCGCCGGGTTCAACTCCCAGTCGTTCGGCATCGCCCGCACCCTCGCCCGCGCCGCCGACGAGCTGCCGAAGGCGCCGGCCGAGCGGCTCCGCGAGTTCGGCGACGCCCGGCTGCCGTCGCTGAAGTTCCAGCTGTTCTCCGACGAGGAGATCCACGCGGACCTGGAGACGGTGAAGATGACCGACGGGCTGACGTTCCTGGCGACGAGCCTGGGGCCGGAACACGAGCTGGTGAAGAAGGTGCTGGCCGGGAAGTCGCCGCGCGACCGGGCGCACGAGGCGGTGAGCGGCACGAAGGTGCGCGACCCCGAGTTCCGCAAGAAGTTGTTCGAGGGCGGCAAGGCGGCGGTGGACGTGGCGGCCGACCCGATGATCGAGCTGGCCCGGCTCGTGGACGCGACGGCGCGGGCGACGCGGCGCCGGTTCGAGACGGAGGTCGAGGAGCCGAAGCGGCAGGCGTAC
>DASPHQ010000304.1:0-2310 GCA_035629595.1 Urbifossiella sp.
TTCCGCTGCGTTCGACTGTTCCGGCTGCGGCGCGTCCGTTCCGACGGACAGGAACCGGCGGATTTCGTCGGACGAGACCACGACCGCGGCGTCGGGCGCCTGCCGGCGCAGCGCCGCGGCGATGCCGACGCAGCGACCGCGGGAGTTAAACGCCGGCCCGCCACTGTCGCCCTCCTCGATCGGCAGCTGCCCGAGGACGACATTCGCGCCGGCGGCGAGCGTGCGGCCGCGCCAGGTGTAGCCGTCGGCGAGCGCGCCGAGCTGCCGGGCCTGGCCGCGGGTCTGGTTCCAGAGCGTGTCGAGGTCGAGCCGGTGGCCGACGACGCGCAGCGGCTCGCCGACCCTTGCCGCCGCGAATGTCACGGCCGACGTTCGCGGGGGGAGCGTCGGCAACTCGACGAGCGCGAGGTCGGCGTCGTCGTGGGTGCGGACGACGGTGCCGGTGACGAGCAGCCCGCGCTCGCGGAGCCGCTGCCGGGCGCGGAGGTACGCGGCGCGGTCGGTGACGAGAACGCCGTCCTCGACCCACGGGAAGAACACGTCCACGGCCTTGTGGTCGGCGACGACGTGACGGGCGGTGACGAGCCAGCGCTTCTGCGCATCGACGACGACGCCGGCGCCGGCGGTCTCGCCTTCGGCGCGGACCCAGGCGCACGCCGGCAGCGGCACCGGCTGCATCGCGGCGGCGAGAACGAGCGCGGTCATGGCGTCGATTGTACCGTGGCGCCGGGTTGCCGGGGTGCGGTAGAATTCCGCTGTCCGACCCGCCCGTCGGAGCCCGGCGCCCTTGAAACTGTGTGGGACCGGGTTTCGTGAGGAGGAGCGGGATGATCACGCTCGAAGCCGTCCGCGCGGCCGTGCTCTCCGAGCTGCCGTCGGAGAAGCTGGACGATTTGGTCCGCGCCGAGATGGCCGGCGGCCGGCGGGTGAAGGACATCGCCGCTGACTTCGCCGCGCTGGCGAACGACGTGTGGGAGACGCCGAGCTTATCGGACGACGGGCAGGATGCGTTCGGTGACACCTACGACGCGCTCGCCGGCAACACCCACTCGGACCGCTGCTACTACGACCCGCCGGCCGCGCCCATCAATCCCGCCCGGCCCGGCGTCGAAGCGGTCGGGCCGGCGGGGCGGGTCGAGTTCGCGCCGCCGCCCGAGTCGTCGCCCGCGCTCACACCCCCGGGGTGAGCGCCCGCTCGATGACCCCACGTACGTCGGCGACTTTCACCCGCTCCTGCTTCAGCGTGTCGCGGTCGCGGACCGTCACGGTGTCGTCCACCGCCGTCTGGCCGTCGATGGTGATGCAGAACGGCGTGCCCGCCTCGTCCTGCCGGCGGTAGCGGCGGCCGACGGCGCCCTTGTCGTCGTAGAAGACGTTGAAGTGCGGCTTGAGCGTACGGTACAGCTCCGTCGCCCGCTCCGGCATCCCGTCCTTGTTCACCAGCGGGAAGATCGCCGCCTTGATCGGGGCGAGCCGCGGGTGGAACTTCATCACCACGCGCGTCTCCTCGTTCCCCTTGGCGTCCGGCACCTTGTCCTCGGTGTACGCCTCGCACAGCACCGCCAGCGTGAACCGGTCGGCCCCGGCGCTCGGCTCGATGACGTGCGGCGTGAACTGGTACTTCTCCACGTCCGCGGCCGGCGGGTTGGTCTTCATCCACTCCTTGAACGAGTTGGTCGTGCGGCCCGCGGCGTCGGCGTTCCACCGCTCCTCGTCGAAGTACATGAACTTCTCGTTCATGCCGCTGTGCTTGGCGTGGGCCGTGAGGTCGAACGCCCCGCGGTGGGCGACGCCCTCCAGCTCCTGCGGCTCGTCCGAGAACGGGAACAGGTACTCGATGTCGGTGGTGCCGACGGAGTAGTGGGCGAGTTCCTCCGGGCCCTGCTCGCGCGGCACGAGGTTGTCGCTCTTGATGCCGAGGGTGCTGTACCACTGCTTGCGGAGGTTGCGCCAGTACTCGTACCACGTCCGCGACTCGGACGGGTGGCAGAAGAACTCGATCTCCATCTGCTCGAACTCGCGGCTGCGGAAGGTGAAGTTCCGCGGGTTGATCTCGTTGCGGAACGCCTTGCCCGTCTGCGCGATTCCGAACGGCAGCTTGAGCCGGGTGCTGTCGAGGACGTTGCGGTAGTTGACGAAGATGCCCTGCGCCGTCTCGGGCCGAAGGTACGCGAGGTTGTCGTCCGACTTGACCGGTCCAGTGTGCGTCTCGTTCATCAGGTTGAACGCGCGCGGCTCGGTGAAGGTTCCGAACTCCTCAACATCTGGACCCATCACGCGACCGAACACCTCGGCAGGGGTGCCCAGCGA
>DASPHQ010000305.1:0-2895 GCA_035629595.1 Urbifossiella sp.
ACGGTCACTCCTTCGGGGCCACGGGCACCCGCCAGCGGTGGTAGTAGTCGCTGAAGTTCAGGTGCCCGACCTGCCCCCACCAGTCCGCGAACGTCAGGGCGTCCACGCTACTCCCGAACCGCAGCGCGATCACGTCGTCCGCGGGCGGCGGGAGGAACGTCACGGCGGCGAGGGGCGGCGAGACTCGCAAGGGCGCGTCCTTTCCGTCGTAGCCGAAGCGGCTGGCGCGGTGGGGGTCGATCACCACAGCACGCCCAGCCATTCGAGTACCTTGCCAAGGACGGCGTAGAGCGCGAACATCCCCAGCCACGACAGCGACCAGATCACATCTTCGCTCATGCTGGCACCTCCGGCCTGTAGACTCGGAAGGTGCCGTCCGGGTTCTTCACGACCCAGTCGCCGACCTCGCACCGCTTCTTGCCTTCGGCAGTCGGAACCAGAATGGCCGAGTCGCCGACGCCAGCGTACTCCCAATCGATCCCGTACCGCTCGCCGAGCGCGGCGTTGGCCGTGCCGGACGAGCCGTCGAACCTCGTGGCGTTGATCTCAGCGGTCATTGGTGCTCTCCGGTGACAAGGGGCTGTCACCACCCTACCAGACGCCCGCCGCCCCTCACTCCCGCCCCCAGCACACCCACGCCAGCAGGAACGCGACGCCCGCGAGGAACAGGAGCGTCCACCACAATCGGGGGAGTGCGTGTCTCACGCGGCCTTCCCCGTGGCGGTGATGTTCGCCTCCTGGGGCGAACTCGACCGCAACCACGACCGTGAGAAAGAGGGCGAGGGACAGGATCGGCTTCACGCGAGTCTCCCGTGACGTTGGGCTGTCACTTCACCGTAGCAGGTCGGTCAGGCGAGGCCGGCGAGGGCAGCCAGGAGGTGGCGCACGTCACCGCGGGTGCGGAACTTGACCCTCACGCTGCCCGGTCCGCCGTCGAACTGAGAACAAATCCAGTGGTCGTCGTTGAAGTTCCACAGCCACAGGCCGCAGGGGTGTTCCCACCGCTCTTCCAAGTAACTGTGGCCGGCGTGGTGGCTCCACCCTTCCGCCGCCAACCACTCCTCCGTCACCAACTCGGCGTCGTCGTCGGGGCGGGCGGCGAGTTGCGGTCGAAGTTGATCGGCCAACTCCCGGGTCGCGTTGTCCAGCCGGGCCGAGAACATCTCGTACCCCTCGCCGCGGGCCGTGCAATCGTGGTCGATTGCCGCACCCCGGCGAAGTACGTCCCGCAGGAACGACCACGCATCGAATCGGTCAGTCGTCATCGGTGACACCCCCTTGTCACCCCACCCTACCAGACCCGCCGCCCTCACCCCGGGAGCGGGTCGTGCTCGTCGGTCGGGTCGTCGTCGAGAGACGGAAGGGTGCCGCTGCCGGCCGACAACCCCTGCGAGTGCAACGCGGCCTTCAGCCGGGCGAGTTCTTCGCGGAGGACTGCGTTACTCGTCTGCGTCGCGGCGAGCTGGAGGCTCTGGGCGTCCATCGCGGCCTGCTGGTTGGTGTTCTGCCGCTTCAGTCCGTCGATCTCGGACCGCTGGCCGTCGATCTCGGTCTGCTGCCGCCGCCCCCGGTCGTGGCACTCGCGGTTCTCGACCCGCATCGCGGCCAGCTCGGTGCGCACGTCCGCGAGGATGGACTGGTACTGCCCGATCGGCGTCGCCGCCGCCTCGGCCATCAGGCGGGCCGCCTCGGCGCGGGCGACCGCCGCCACCCGCACGGCCTCGGCCTCGGCGGTGGCGAGAACCGTGGTGGCCGCGGCCTTGGCCGATGCGTCGAAACTCCCGATGGCGCTCCACTGCTTGCGGAAGCGGAAGTACAGCCCACCGGCGGCGGCCAGGAACGTAAGAGCGGCGCCGGCACCGCCCAGCCCGAGCATCTTCAGGAGGGAGGCCAACTCGGGGTCGATCGCGTCGGCAATCAGCGGCGGCATCGGCTCGGCTCCGTTCGGTTGGCTCTCGCCCGCGCGGGCGAGCGGGTGGCCGCTGGGCCGGGCTACTTCACGGCTTCCGAGGCGGCGGCCCAAGTCGCGCCGGCGTTCGACCCGATCGCCGTGCGGGTGCCGGTCGCTCCGGCGGCGGCCAGCGACTCGTACGCGCACCGCAGCGTGTGCCCGGCGACCGCGACCGGAACTGTCGGCGTCTGGTCGCCGGGGGGAGTGATCGTGCCGGCGGCCGACATGACGTAGGCGGAGACCAACAGGGCCGGGGCGGCGGCGGTCGTCACGGACGGCGCCGCAATGCTCGCCCCCGGGGCGCCGCCGCTCGACGCGGACGCGGCCGCGTCGTGCCCCGCCGTCACGTCCCGGACGGCGAACACGGTGTACGTGTAATCGCCTGACAGGTTCGAGTTCACCGGCACGTTGTCGGTCCCGTCGGACTGCCGCACGTACGTGGCGATGGCGACCGAAATGCCGTCGTCGTTCGACGCGCGGCGGGTCCAGCCGGTGTTCGCGGCGGGGTTGGCCGCGCCGTCGTTGGCGACGACGGCCACCAGGGTGTCCCCGGCGACCCGGGTCGGCAGGTCGATCGCCCGCGTCCCGGCGACGCCCGTGCCGGTGGTGGTGTCGCGGACGGACGGGCCGGTCGGGGCCGGGCTCGCCGGGGGCCGCACCGCCCCCAGCGTCAACCCGAGCGAAAGTCTCACGGTGCCGTCCTCCATCTCTGTGGCGGTCACGTCGGTCAGGGACACGTCCGTGATGGCGAGCGGCGTCGGCATTCGCTCTCTCCGGGGCGGGCGACCGTCGCGGGCGGGACGCCGTCAGTATTTCACCCCGGGTTGCCCGGACGGGTCACGACGCCCGCGGACACTCCCGCCGGGACTTCCCCTTGTCGCGCAGCCCCAGGTACGCGGGCGTGAACAGCGGCCCCGTGATCGTCACGAGGATGGCGTGGGCTG
>DASPHQ010000306.1:0-2433 GCA_035629595.1 Urbifossiella sp.
CCCGTCTCGATCCTCTCGCCCGCCGCCCCCGTCACCGTCGCCGCCGACGCCACCCTCGCCGACGCCATCCGCCTGATGATCGACCGCCGCGTCGGGGCGGTGCTGGTCGTCGGCGCGGCGGGGGAGCTGGTCGGCATCCTCACCGAGCGCGACTTTCTCACCCGCGTCGCCGGCCGGCCGGGGTTCGAGAAACTCCCCGTCGGCGACCACATGACGCACGACCCGGAAACCGTCACGCCGGCCGACACCCTCGCATTCGCCCTCGGCCGCATGGACGCCGGCGGCTACCGCCACCTCCCCGTCGTGGCCGGCGGCAAACCCGTCGGAATGGTGTCGATCCGCGACGTACTACGGCACGTAACCCGAATCAGTCACGGTGGTTAAAACAGTTCGGAAAATTTCGTGAGATTCCGCTCGACGGCTCGTGACGGTCGGTTAGACTAATCCTAACTCAGACGCGGTACTCCCCCGGTGGCGACTCGCACCGGACTTCCACTCCCGCTGCGTCGGACGTGGTCTTCTTCTGAAAACTCAGCGCCCTGCCGCACGCCGTGTCCACGGCCTGTGCTCCGTGGCGTGATGCCATCCCGCCGGGTCCGCCCGCGGGCCAGACGGAGCCCTGGCTGGCTCCCCTTCTCCTGTCCCCCGACCCGGGCCGGCGGTCCCGGCGGGGGCGACGCGATTATCATCCCACCGCCCGGAGGCACAACGATGCCCGCCCGCCGCCCCGCCCGCCGGGGCTTCACGCTGATCGAGCTCCTGGTCGTCATCGCCATCATCGCCATCCTCATCGGGCTGCTGCTGCCCGCGGTGCAGAAGGTCCGCGAGGCCGCGTCGCGGATCAAGTGCACGAACAACCTGAAGCAACTCGGCATCGCCGCCCACGCCTACCACGACGTGAACCAGCGGTTCCCCGGGTACGCCGGCGGCGGGAGCAACCAGCTGTGGCTGCCGCAGATGCTGCCGTACATCGAGCAGCAGGCCATCGCCACCAACAACCTGACGGACGCCACCATCCCCGTGCTCCAGTGCTCGTCCAACCAGGCCGTGCCCCCGTACGGGCCGTTCGGCGGGAAGATGTGGGGGATCACCAACTACCTGGCGGTGACCGGCCACCGCTACTCGGACTGGAGCAAGGGCGGCGACACGGGGCTGCTCGCCGTGTACCCGGCCACCCTGAAGGTGAAGATGTCGTCGGTGCTCGACGGGCTGAGCAACACGGTGATGATCGGCGAGCGGCCGCCGCACAACAACGCCTACTGGGGCTGGTACCAGTACCCGGACTGGGACAGCCACATCTGGGCCGTCACCCAGTCGGGCGACAGCTACTTGAACTCCCCCTGCACCCTGCCGATGTACTTCCAGGAGGAGATGAAGAGCAAGCCGGACTGCAGCGCCAACCACTTCTGGAGCCGCCACACGGGCGGGGCGAACTTCGCCCTCGGCGACGGGTCGGTGCGGTTCTTCCAGTACCAGGCCGGCCCCACGATGATCCCGGTGATGTCCACGCGGGCCGCCGGGGAAGTCGTCCCGAGCAACTGACCCGCCGCCGGGTCGGGCGTCCGTTCGCCGGCCGGGACCGGCGCCCCCCGGGTTCGGCCCGGCGGGGCGCCGGTCCCGGCGAGTTCAACCACACACGAGGACTGCCCCGATGCCCCTGTTTCGTGCGACCGCCGGCCGCGCCGCCCCGCTGGCCCTGGTTCTCGCCCTCGCTACCGGGTGCGGCGGGGGGACGGGGTCGGTTTCCGGCACGGTGACCTACAAGCCGAACGGGAAGACGCTGACCAGTGGGAGCGTGATGGTCCTGCCGTCCAAGGGCGAGGCCAAGTACGGGGCGATCGGCCCGGACGGGACGTACCAGGTCAACGACGTCCCGGCCGGCCCGTGCAAGGTGACGGTCAGCAGCCCCGACCCGACGGAGGTGACGTCGCGCGGCCCGCCCGGGGGCGAGGCCGCCACGGGCCGGCCGAACATCCCGGGGCGGGAGCCGGCCGCCAAGGCCGCCAAGGCCGCGCCGCCGACCGGGTGGTTCGCGATCCCCGACAAGTACGGCGACCCGAACAACTCGGGCCTGAGTGTCGAGGTCAAGAAGGGCGTGACGACGTACAACATCGAGCTGAACTGATCCCATCCGGCTGGTCCGTAACCGCCCCGGGGCGTTGCCCCGGGCTATGCTGTCCCAGGCCGTTGGCCTGAAAACCGGGAAGCCCTCTTCAGCCCGAAGGGCTGGGACAGCATAGCCCGGGGCAACGCCCCGGGACGAGCCGCGGATACGGATCAACCGGACGTGTTATGACCCGGCCCGGGGTCCGGGGGCGGCCGCCCCCGGGCTCTCGCCATTGACACCATTTTCGCCAGCCCCCTGCACTCCCCGCACGGAACCCGGCCAGTATCATCCAGTGGGTGCGGTGCGTCCCGGTCTCGCCCGGGCGT
>DASPHQ010000307.1:0-10263 GCA_035629595.1 Urbifossiella sp.
TGTCGGCGGCGATCATGTCGCCGATCGGGCGGCCGCTGGCGGTCTGGCCGTCCGACCCGGACGCGACCGGATCGACGGCCTGTTCGGCGATGTCCGCGCCCAGGTCCGGGGTCGGCACGGTGGCGCTCCGCGGGTGTGTTGCAGGTACACCCCACTAAACGCTCGGGCGGGCGGAAGCGGTAGGCGGCGTGAGGGGGTCGCGGGCGGAATGGTCCAGCAGGTAGTACGGGGGGCCGATTTTCGGAGGTGCGGACGCACCTACCGGAGGCGTCTGGAAGTGGAGAACAAAAAGCTCAGCAGCGACGGGGGGGGGCGAGTGAGCTATGACCCTGGGAAAGCCGCCGTGTCCCCGCCGTCTGCTGTAGCACCTGGCTCGGCGCTCATACTCTCTCCGAGCAAGCAACCCGAACCGCGCGTTTGATTTCATCTGCAATCTGTTCGGCGGTGGCTTCCGGGCCGATCTGCTTGTAGTCGTGAAGGAACAGCGGGACGTCGCACGGGTCGAGCAGGACGGGGACAATGGCCCTGTACTTTTTCGCCACGATCTGCTGGTGCATCGCGGCGCGAATCTCGGCGTTCACCCACGGGGAAGCGAGCGACTTCGCCGACAGGAATATCACCACCGCTGTCGCCGCCTTCAGCCCGTCCTCTAGTTTCGTCGTGATCGAGTCGCCGGCGATCATCTCCCGCTCGTCGAACCATGTATCCAACCCCAGACTGTGAAGCGCCACCGCCACTGCTCGGACGATCACTTTGTCGGCCGACGAGTGGCTGAGGAAGCACACTGGCCGCTCTGGGTCGGGTGCTTGTGGGCCCGCGCCCGGACCGATCGACGCCCATCCCAACGGACGCGGTGCCTGCCGTGGGACCGACGCCACAGTCGTCTGGAACCGGGCGAAGAGTTGTCGGAAGTCAGAGGTTAGTGTTTGCCCAAGAGGCACCGTTTCGGCGGCCCTCCGGCCGTTCGGAGCTATGACCGCCGCACAAGGCAGCGCGTCGAACGGGACGCCGAGCCGGCCAGCGATGGTGTAAACTTCTTCCTTATTGTACGGGTGGGAGTGCGCCCAACCCAGCACTCTCCACGCGGCGTAGAACCTCGGCGAGAGGAAGTTCTTCCAGAATCCGGACGACCGGACTGCATCTGGATCCTCGATGAAAAACACGTCGCAGAGTTCGCCTGACGCCTTATCGAGCATGTCAAAGTGCGTTCGGACGTATGACGCGACATGCACGTCGTCTTCGGTGTAGAGCAGCATGACCTTCTGCCGATGGCCGAACCGGGCGTAGTCCCGCCCGTCCGAACTTGGGGCACCCAGGTCCGAGTCTCGGACAAGATTGAAGAATTGGGCGGCGTCCCGAACTGTCCTCACACAACGCAGTGTGCTTCGCTCAACGATAACGCTTGCCGCTGTTGAGAGAAGGTCGGCCGGCGACGTGCGCCGGAGCAACAGGGCATCGCCGTCGTCGAATCCGGCTTCCCCAACCGTTCCCGTCCACTTCAGGCCTGGGTGACGTTCGCCTGGTTTCGGGCAGACCAGCGCCAGGGAAGGCGCGCCGGCCGCCAATTGGACCGCGAGGTCGAGTGGTTCTTCCTCGGCGAGCGTTTCCCTCGGCAGCCAAAAGGGGCGTACTCTCACGTCCGGGGCGGTCGCGGCGGCTCGAAGCTCGTCTCGCTTGTAGGTCCGGGGGTGTTCGCCGACGTACCGGAGGATGAGGTCGGCGACGGGGGTCGTCGGCGACACGTGAAATTCGACCACCTCGCCAGGGAAGGTGTCACATGCGTCCCGGCAGCGAAGGTAGTTGGCCGCCTCATACCCTTTGGGGTCGTACCTAGAGAACTCCTTCAACCTCGATCTCCACGCCATCACCGATGCTTCTTCGACCACCAAGACGCGGATCGTTTTCTCAGCCTGGTGGCTCGCGGAGCCAGGCGGGTGCGGGTCGGGGTTGTCGGGGTTGCAGTGCTGGCAGCGCGTCCCGTTCCACGCAGAGGACGAACTGCACTTCGGGCACGTTGCGTTTTGCGGGTCACTCATTGAGTTACCTCGAACGACTTGATCAACCCGCGGCAGAACGCCATAGACACTATGCGACGCGGTGGATGGCTATGCGGTGTCCGCCGCGGCTGGGTAGCCGCGTCGCATAAAGTACGGCTGGGTGGACTTGCTTTGTGGGGTCGGCGAGTCACCTGTCCTCCAGAAGCGGGTTAGTTCAACCATCACTTCTGCACGTCTGCATCTCGCGGCCTTACGTCACTAGCCTGGTCTGCATAACAACGGCCGCACGACCACGACAGTAGCCGGAACATTGCCCCTAGTCAATACTCCCGGCGGACGCCCGCCGCCGGCTCGACGACGCACTTCAGACCGGGCTGGTTGGCTAACAGGGTGCGTTATGAAGGCCATTGCACACAAACACGGCTCCGTGACCGGGCGGGTGGGGTCATGTGCTGTAGCTCTCGACGACTTCCTTCGTCCTGATGCTGTGGCCGCAGTGGTGACACCGCTTGAACCGGACGGTGATGCCGCCGGCCCGCTGGCGGGTCGTGACAGTCCTGAACCGCACGTCCCCGCACTCCGGGCAGCAGATCCCGAACGGCTTCTCTTCGCAGCACGCGCTGCACGTCGCCACCCGCGTCAGCCGGCCGTCCGGCTGCGCGGCCTTGACGATCTCGAAGAGGCGGTAGCCGCCGCAGACGCGGCCGTCACACTTCATCCACCGGGGGCGGGCCATCAGTTCACCCCGGGGCCGGCGGCGCGGTTCAACTCGTCGATGTCCACCCACCGGCGGGCGCGGGCCGGCTTCGGGTCACCCGCCGCGGCGCGGGCCGACCAGCGCACGCCGGCGATCGAGGCGGCGACGGCCGACAGCACGGCGCAGTCGAACAGGTGGTTCTGCCGGCCGGGCCGCTGCGTCCAGACGGTCGCCACCCGGCCCGTCGTCTCGGACCGCTGGCGGTCCGGCGTCTCGGCCGCGCAGTGGTCGGCGAACAGCTGGTGAACGAACTCGTCGTCCCCGAACAGGCGGAGCGCGGCGGCGGCGGCCTCGGGCGTGCGGAACCGGTCGGCAAGGAATGACTTCCACTCGTTCGCGCCGAACTTCAGCAGCAGCCGCGGGGCGGCGCCGGCGGTCGGGCCGTAGACCCAATCCTGACCGCGGCGGCGGTCCCCGGGCTTCTCGGGCCACTCGCCCACGGGCGTGCGGGATGCGTTCGACCCGAACCCCTTCGACGGCCAGACGGCGCCCTTGTGCCCGCTCGCGCGGATCGCGTCGTACACCGTCGCGGTCTGGTCGCTCGAATCGACGAGGCACCGCTCGACCTGCATCCCGTCGGCGCCCTCCTCGGTCGGGAACACGCGGCCCATCACCTCGGCGAGCGTCGCCTTGACGGCGGAGTAGACGGCCGCCTCGACGGGCTGGTCGGGGAACCGGCCGCGGAGGGACGGGGCGGCCTCCTCCTGGCGGAAGTAGGTCCGGCCCTGCGGCGGCCAGCATCCGTAATCGATTACCGACCCGCCGAACCCGTCGTCCCACGCGGTCACCACCCACCAGATCAGGAACTCCGACACGTCCACGCCGGCGGTGAGGCGGCCGCACCCGCGCGGCACCACCCCGCGGGGCACGCCCGTCAGCCGCTTCGCCAGCAGCGTCGGGGAGAGGGCCAGCGCCTCCCCCTCCGGGTTCAGGCTCATCGGCTCGTTCTGCGCCTCCGCCCAGAACGACGCCGGCCGGTCGATCAGCCAGTTCATCGCCTCCTGCAGGGCGCTCGCGCACGTCTCGGCGTCGAACCGCTCGGCCCAGGGGATGTCGGCCCCGGCGTCGGCGAACGCCCGCTTCCGCTCGTACAGCGCGTCGGCCAACCGGCCGTCCCCGAACCGCGTCATCGACTCGCGGCGGGCCTCGGCGTACTCCCCCTTCCACCAGTCGAGGTTCGTGGGCATCTTGTCCACGAGCTGCGTCCGTTCGCCGTTCCACTGCGGCTTCCGCAGCACGCGGGTGCTGAGGTCGTCGGGGCAGATGACGGTACAGGGCATGACGGCGGCGACCGTCTTGCCGGGGCCGGCCATGCCGAGAACGGCCCCCTCGATCAGCCGCTCCCGGGCCTCGGTCTGGCCGAGCATCCGGGCGGACAGGTCGGTCTGGGGGTCGTCGAGGACGAGCAGGTCCGGCCGCATCTGCCGGCCGCCGGGGACGGACTTCTTGCGGCCGCGGATGGCGCCGTCGAGGCCGCGCCCCTCGACGACGGCCCCGGACGACGCGGCGCCCGGGATGTAGGCGAGGCGGAACTCGCCCGCCCCCCACCCGACGCGGGTCCGCTCGCCGTCGAGGGTCTGGCCCTTCCCGCGCTGGGCGATCCCTTCGAGGCGGCGGATGGGGTGGCACACCTCGGGGAAGTCGGCGAGCAGCAGGTCGTTGGTTTCGAGCTCGTCCTTGACCGACTGCACCAGTTCGTCGGCCAGGTCGCCGGTCGCGGCCAGCGTGACGACGAACTTGCGGTGACCGTAGACGATGGCCCAGACGATCGCGGCCTCCACCATCGTCGTCTTACCCGACCCGCGGGGCATGGCGTTGGCGAACTGACCCCCCTTCGTGATGCAGCGCTCGAGCTTGCGGATGACCTTGTCGTGGTCCCGCGAGAACGGGAGGGGGAACCGGGCCGCGAGGTAGGTGGTGAAGAATGACTTCAGGGAGGTGCGGCAGCGTTCGCGGCGGGCCGGGTCGGCGACCGGCGGCAGCGGGCCGATCTCCTTCACGTCGGCCTGACGCTCCCGCGCGCGGGCGGTCAGGCGGTTCCGCTCGGCCTCACCCGCCGGCTTCGTCGCCTTCCGCTTCGCCGCCGGCGACGGCTTCGCCGGGCGGGCCTTCTGCGCCTGCTTCCTCGCCGTTGCCGTCAGTGAGTCGAGGTCGGTCACGGTCGGCTTCCAGCTCCGTCAGGGTGGCGGCCTGCTCCTTGATGACCTTCACCAGCTCGGCCACCTTCGGGTACGTCCCCTGAAGCTGGGCGATGTCGCGGAGGCACGCCAGGGCGGCGCTGTAGTCACCCGCGCTGAGGGCGCGGGCGTACAACGCCTCCCGCCGGGCGACGGCCATGGCGTAGGCCCGCGCCCGGTTCTGCTCGGCCCGGCTGACGGTGAGCGCGTCGGCCCGGTCGATCAACTGCCAAACGTCGTCGTCGGTGACGTTCCACGCCGGACCGCCCCGCGCCGCGTCGGCCTTGCCGTCCGCGTCGGTGTCGTTGGCGAACCCGCGCACGTCGTGGAACTGCGCCCCGTCCAGCCGGACCCTCAGCACCATCTCGACCCGCTCGGGGGTGACGGCGGAGGGCGGCGGCGGGGTGTGTTTCTTCTTGCCGGCCGGCTTCTTGGCGGCGGGCTTCTTCGTGGGCTTACGGGGTCGGGGCGGCATCGGGCGGCCCCTCCACCACCACGATCGGCTCGGGGCTGTCGGCCAGGGCGTCGAGCTGGTCGAGGAACGTCTCGACCCCGTCCACGAACCCCGACTGCAACGCGGCGGCGTGTTCCTCGATCTCGGTAGCCCATTCGGGCAGCGGTTCCCGCCCGGCCTCGACGTACCGGCGGCTCGCGGCCCGCATCGCCACGACGCGGTCGCACCGGTCGTCAACGGTCGGCTGCGGGTGATCTTCCCGCCACAGGTGCGCCGGCATGACGCCGAGGGGCGGCTTGACCGGTCGGGTGGCGTTCGCTGCGGCGTCCTGCATTAGCCGATACCTGTACCCTTGCAACGCGGCGAACTCGTCGAACACGGCGGCCATCGGCGACGGCACCAACCGATCCACCCACGACGCCGGCACCAGCCGCGGGCGGTCCGCCAGCTTCGTCACCACGACGCGGACGCCGTCGGTGGTGCGGAAGTCGGTCGGGCTGCGGCGCTGGATGGCGTTGGGTGCCTCGAACGGCACGACGGCCCGGAGCTCGTCGAGCGATGGGGTGATGATGACCTGCTCGGGCTCGGGCGGGGCCAGTTGCTGCATCGTGGCGACCAGGTCGGCGACGGTCAGGTCCGCCGGGATCGTCGTCCCGCCGCCCGTGTTGGTGTAACCGATCGGGCTGGCGATCACGTCGAACCGGTCGCGCCACGGGTTCGAGTCCCGCAGCAGGTCGCCGACCAGGTTCACCGCCTCGTCGGTGAGGCGGCCGCTGACGACGGGGACGCCGTCCGGCCCCGTCACGACGGAATTGACGATGCCGACGCACGGCCCGAAAGCCGCGCGCTGCCTGTCGGCAAGGATCCTCCGGCCGGCCGCCGCGGCTCCCTCGACCGACCCCCCGTAGGCCGACAGGTCGAGGGCCGGGGGCTCGGCGGCGGCTGGGCGGATCGTGAAGCCCAGCGACACGCCGTCCCCGCACGGCGTCGCACCGGTGAACTCGAGCTTGCCGACGGTTCTGCCGTTCTGGTCAAGGACCGGCTTCCCGTCCATGTGCTCCCGCACCCACTCTTCGCCTAGCGGGGAGAGGACGCGGTCGATGAAGGCGTCTCGCGGTGTCATGTCGTCACCATTGCGAGGAAGGCGGCCGAGGGGGTGTACTTCACCGCCTGGCCGTTCGGGTACAGGGCTCCCACCAGGGACCGGGTCACCGGGTTGTAAGCGTACCACGCCCCGTTGTGGGTCTCGAACTTCGCGCCGGCATGGGCCTGGCGGAAGGCCGCGAGTCGTTCGACAGTGTCGGCGCTCATGCGGCGGCTCCAGCCAAGCGGTCGATCCAGGCGGCGTGCCAGTCGTGGGTGACACGGTCGCGGATGATGGTGAGCTGTTCGACGTTCCGGTTCGTCCGCAGGTTCGCCGACCCCTCGAACGTCAACCCGTCCCCGGGGCCGAGGTCAAACGTCGTCACCTTCGCGTGCGACCGGCACGGCACGATCCGCACCCCACCGAACGGCGCGAGTTGGGCGCGGGTGTGCTCGACCAGGTCCTTGTTGTGCTGCCGGAAGAAGTCGGACACCACCAGCGTCAGCGTCAGCGGGTCGCCGACCGCGTGGCGGCGCTCCATCATCCCGGCCAGGTCGATCACGTTCCGCGCCGACCAGCACAGGGTTGCGATCCGTACGGCGCGGGGGTTGGTCCGGGCGGCCACGTCGGCGATCACCGGGGCGAGGCCGAAGAACCCCGTCATCAGGCAGTGGACGTGTTCCCCGGGTTCGGGCAGGACGGGGCACAGGTCCGCGGCGAGCTTCACCTCCCGGGCGTGTCGCGCCGCCGCCTTCCCCCGCAGCCCGGCCGGGTGACCGGCCGGCGCCCCCTCGGCGACCGCGGCCCGGCCGAACACCACCTTCCCACCGAACGGCAGTGTCGCGGCGGTGAACCTCACTTCTGGTCCCAGCCTTCCCCGAAGGTCCGCCCCAGCAACGGCGCCCGCTGGCGGAACCACCGACGCCGCGCCCGGTCAACTGCACCACGACGCCTGCGACTCGCTCGTTTGCTGCTCGCCACGGCCGCACCTCAGTCCGGGATGGGGTCGTTGCTCGGGGTGTACCCGCCGCCCCCGCCGCTGTTCGGCGTCCCGCCCCGGGCCTTCCCCCCGCGGGGTCCGCCGCGGGCGGCCTTCACCCGCGCCTTCACGCCGGCGAACGAGGTACGCGCGCCCGCACTGGCGGGCTTCGGAGCGGCGTTGAACTTCACCGGGCGGGCCATGTCGCCGATCCTCG
The DNA here is from genome assembly GCA_035629595.1 of Urbifossiella sp. Lineage (GTDB taxonomy): Bacteria > Planctomycetota > Planctomycetia > Gemmatales > Gemmataceae > Urbifossiella. Next base: position 7,666 of record DASPHQ010000307.1, read on the forward strand.
TCGGGGGTGCAACTTCGGGCGGGCGTTAGTTTCTATGTGCCCCGGACTGTTCGGTGTGCCCTATTAGGGGGCGGGGGTGGTCTGGAAGGACCCGAGAAAGTACAGACACGGCTAGAGCGTCGGGCCAGGGAAATCAGGTCCGCAGCGCCTGACCGGGTCCGGAGTTCGGCCCGGTGCTGGTGTGCCGGGGCTCGCCTTCGAGGTGAAGGACGAAGCCGGCTTGTGAACTCCATGAGACCGTGGCGACACGGCCGACCGGTTCGTGCTTCGAGCTGATGACCGCCGCGCCGCAGACGTGCCTGGTGAGGGTCGGGATGTCGAAGGGCGGCGCGGGCTCGGTGTTCGGTTCGGCCATGTCAGTACCTCCGGCCGGAGCCGGGTACGCGGGTGAGTGACAACGCGGGGTCACTCCATCATAGCAGCGATCCCGGTGAGGCAAGGGGTGGCGAGTGTTCCGGGTGTTCCATGATTCGGCGCCCCTTATTTACCTATGCGCGCTGTACTTCCTCCTCTCTCCCCCTCTCTTGTTCATTCTCTCTCATCCCACCCCATAAGAGGAATAAGCATGGAACACCCGGAACAGCGGCATGTTTGGGTTGCGCCGCAAGGGTTTGCGGCGTCCACGATCATCGAGCTTTGCCTAGCACGGGCGTGGAACATTCAAACGTCATGTCCCTATGTTCCGGGTGTTCCATGCGATCCGCAGTGCGCCACGTGGGGTAAAGGGGCATGATGAGGGCGAAGTGTTCCATGCGAAAGGCGAGTTGTTCCATGCGGCAAACGCGACTGCATGGAACAAAAAAACCCGCCGTGAGGCGGGTAGGGGACGGGGCAAGGGGCCGGTGATCTCGCCGTCAGGCGGGGTTCAGGGGGAAGTCGTGATCGGCGTACCGTTCGGCGCTGGCGGGGCGAGTGGGCTGGCGCGGGCGGTCCTCGGGGTCGGTGTAGCGGCGGCCGGACGGGACCGTCGTGCCCTCCAGCTCGTCCTCGGCTGGAGCGTCCGGGTCGTCCGGGATCGGGTCGGAACTGGTCCGAATGCGGATGCCGGTGTAGTGCCAGCGGAGCTCGCCGTTGACCCGGAACCGCGTCGTGCTGAGGTTCTCCACGGTCGAAAAGAGGTCGCGGCCGAACGTCTCCTCGGTGCCGGGTTCCTTCACCCCGTGGCTCGTGCAGTAGGAGCACCACTCGGCGTACAACTCGGCCTTCATCACCTTCAGCTCCGGCCCGCCGACGATGCACCGCTCCTCGACAAACGCCCCCGTCCGCGACGACAGCGTCCGCATCTGGTCCGTCAGCGGCCGGGCGCTCGCGGGCTGGGTGAACTCCCCGTGCTGGCGCAGGCGGTCGAGGCCGGCGATGGCCCACAGCAGGATGCCCGGGAGCTCGGTGCGGAGGCGGCCGAAGAGGCCGCGGTCTACCTTGTGCTTGAACGTCTTGGTGAGCCGCAGGATGCTGAGGCGGTTGGCGAACGCGCCGGACGTGTCCACCAGCCGCGGCAGGAGGTTCGAGAACAGGACGAACCGGGCCGGGAGGCGGCCCACGACGGCGGGCTTGTGCTTGCGGTTCACGGTCTGGTCGTCCTCGCCCGAAATGCTCAACAGCGTCTCGGTGATCCTGCTGGCGTCGTGGTGGCCGCTGAGGCGGGCGTCGGAGATGATGGCGAGCGTCTTGTTCAGTAGCGGCTCCAACCCGAACGGGCCGGCCAGCGACCCCAGCGTCGGCGTCACCACGTTCGCGGCGCCGGTGATCGCGGTCAGCACCTTGGCGATGGTGCCCTTGCCGCCGCGGGTGGGGCCGATGACGAAGAGAATCTTCTGCCGCGACGTGTCCGTCGTTAGCACGTAGCCGAACCACTCCTGAAGGCAGAGGATCGACTCCGGGTCGTGGCCCCAGATGTCGTTCAGGAACTTCAGCCAGTGGACCGGCTTGGGGGCGTTCGGGTTGTAGGGGAAGGGGGCGGCGATCGTGGTGAAGAACCGGTGGTCGCGCGGCAGGAGGCAATCAGGGTCGGCGGCCGCCGCGGCGTCGAGGTCGAGGATCCCGTTCGGCATGGCGAGCAGCCGGGCGGGGTCGGGGCCGGTCCCCCCGTCGATCCACGCCGGCGCCTCCGTCAACGACGACAACACGGTCATGCCGCGCAGCGCCTGAATCACGTTCGTCACGAGCTGCGTCGTGACCTTGTGCGTCTTGGGCTTGTCCTTCTCCGCCCCCTCCTCCTCGTGCCACTTCTTGAGCTGCCAGAGGCACAGGCGGACGAACTCGGACCGAATCCAGTCGGTGAGCCGGGAGCGGAAATCCCCCTCGGGGTGGAGGGCGTAGGCGCCGCGGGTGTCCCACTCGGCCGCCGCCCACCCCCCAACGCTCGGCGTCGCGTCGGCCCGGGGGCAGAGGGTGTGAGCGCCGATCACGCCGTGGCGACCGGTCGCGGTGAAGTGGCGCCGGAGCAACGCCTCGTTGACGACGCCGGGGCGTGCCCCGCCCGAGGTCTTACCCGGGGCGGTGTACGGCCCGTTCGAGCCGTAGGCGCCGAAGCGGTCGTCGCGGTTGAACAACCGCGACAGCGCCCACAGGACGAGTTCGGGGGCGGCGGTTCGCCAC
>DASPHQ010000308.1:0-6615 GCA_035629595.1 Urbifossiella sp.
TGAAAGCCCGGGGACGGCCGTCCCCGAGCTTCGTCCCGCCTCACTTCTTCGTCGCCGGAGTTCCGTGGTCGATGCCGAACAGCCACGAGGCGCCCTCCGCCGGCGTCGGCACGGCCTTCGGGCCGGGCGTGCTGGCTGGCGTCGCAGGCTGGGCAGCGGCGTCCTTCTGGGCTTTCTCGACCTGCGTGCCGATGAACTCGCCGATGTGGCGGGCGCCCTCGCCGGCGTCCTTCACTACCCGGCTGGTGTCTACATTCGTCGTCACCTGGAGAGTGCCGTCGGTACCGCGGGCCACGTTCAGCTTGTACCACCCGAGGTACCAGCCGACGCCGCCGAAGCCGACCACCAGCGCCCCGACCAGGGCGAGCAAGTTACGCATGGAAGTCCCCCTCCGTGGACGCGGGCCGAACCCGCCGGCCGCCCGACCGGTCTACCGCCCGGCGGGCCGCGGCGCCTAGCCCAGTGTACGCCACGACGAACGCCGGGAGCGCAGCAACGTGCGCGGACACTTGGACGGACCCGGCCGATCAGGTAGAATGGGGCGCGGTGGGCACCGGCCCGCCAGCCCTTGTACCCGGCCGGACGGATGGGATAACCTGTCCCCCGGCCTCGACTCGAACCTCCCCTCCCGATCCCGCCGCGACCCCGCCGGCGGGCCGCGCCTCTCGCCCGTTCCGGGCGCGGCCGGGCGGAGCCCGATACCCGGCGGCCCACGCCGCCCCGGAGGAGACTGCCCATGGCCGCCGCCGCCGCGATCCTCGACAGCATCCGCTCCCAGATCGACCTGACCGACTACAAGAAGCTCCACTGGGAGGGGTCGTTCCAGGACTACCTGAACACCGTCATCGCCCAGCCCGCGGTCACCCGGACCGCGTACCAGCGGCTGTACGACATGGTCATGTCGCACGGCACCGAGGACATCTACGAGAACAAGGACAAGCACACCCGGTTCAAGTTCTTCACCGACTTCGCCGCCCGCCACGGCGACGGCATTTACGGCCTCGACCGGTCGCTGATGCAGCTGGTCAACACGTTCAAGAGCGCCGCCCTCGGGTACGGCACCGAGCGCCGCGTCATCTTGCTGCACGGCCCCGTCGGCAGCGCCAAGAGTACCATCGCCCGCCTTCTGAAGCGCGGTCTGGAGGAGTACAGCCGGACCGACCCGGGGATGCTGTTCTCGTTCTCGTGGAGGGGGCCGGACGACACCTGGGTGAAGGACCCGATGCACGGCGAGCCGCTGCAACTGGTCCCCGAGGAGTACCGGGCCGAACTCGTGGAGCGGCTCAACGAGCAGAGCGCGAAGCCGTACGCCTACGAGGTCCGCATCAAGGGCGACCTGTCGCCGTTCAGCCGGTACGAGTTCGCCACCCGCCTCCAGAAGTACGACGGCGACTGGCTGAAGATGCTCGACAAGGAGGTGCGGGTGTACCGGATGCTCCTGTCCGAGAAGGACCGCGTCGGCATCGGCACCTTCCAGCCGAAGGACGAGAAGAACCAGGACAGCACCGAGCTGACCGGCGACATCAACTACCGCAAGATCGCCGAGTACGGCTCGGACAGCGACCCGCGGGCGTTCAACTTCGACGGCGAGCTGAACATCGCCAACCGCGGCATCGTCGAGTTCATCGAGGTGCTGAAGCTGGACGTGGCGTTCCTCTACGACCTGCTCGGGGCGTCGCAGGAGCACAAGATCAAGCCGAAGAAGTTCGCCCAGACGGACATCGACGAGGTGATCCTGGGCCACACGAACGAGCCCGAGTACCGCCGGCTGCAGAACAACGAGTTCATGGAGGCGTTGCGCGACCGCACGGTGAAGATCGACATCCCCTACGTCACCCGGCTGCGCGACGAGGTGAAGATTTACGAGAAGGACTACAGCCCCGCGAAGGTGCGCGGCAAGCACATCGCGCCGCACACGGTCGAGGTGGCGGCGATGTGGGCGGTGCTGACCCGGCTGACGCCGCCGAAGCACGCCAGCCTGAGCGTGCTGCAGAAGCTGAAGCTCTACAACGGCAAGACGATGCCGGGCTTCACCGAGGACAACGTCATCGAGCTGAAGCGGGACGCCGTGGCCGAGGGGATGACCGGCATCAGCCCGCGGTACATCCAGGACAAGATCAGCAACGCCCTCGCCGCCCACCCGGACGAGGACAACATCAACCCGTTCATGGTCATGAAGGAGCTGGAGGACGGCCTGCGGCACCACTCGCTGATCAAGGACGAGGATCAGTACCGGCACTACAAGGAGCTGCTGAGCGTCGTCCGCGAGGAGTACGAGGACATCGTGAAGAACGAGGTGCAACGGGCGATCGCGGCCGACGAGGACGCGCTGGTCCGGCTGTGCGGCAACTACATGGACAACGTGAAGGCGTACACCCAGCGGGAGAAGGTGCGCGACCGCTACACCGGCAACTACGGCGAGCCGGACGAGCGGCTGATGCGCTCGGTCGAGGAGAAGATCGACATCCCCGAGGGCCGCAAGGACGACTTCCGCCGCGAGATCATGAACTACATCGGCGCCCTGGCCATCGACGGCAAGAAGTTCGACTACAAGACCAACGAGCGGCTGCAGAAGGCGCTCGAGCTGAAGTTGTTCGAGGACCAGAAGGACTCCATCAAGCTGAGCAGCATCGTGTCGAACGTGGTGGACAAGGCGACGCAGGAGAAGATTGACGTGGTGAAGTCTCGCCTGATCCGCAACTACGGCTACAATGAGTCGAGTGCCACCGACGTGCTGAACTTCGTGGCGAGCATCTTCGCCCGGGGGCAGACGAAGAAGTAGGGCACACGAGACACGGCCGCCGGGGTTTGGAGGGGTGGGGGCCTGACCGACCTGAAGGTATGAACCTGGTCAGGGCGGAAGCAGCAGCCATAAGTGCTGGAGGGTGCGGCTCAGGGCACCCCCATCCTTTCCAAGCCCCGGTGGTCAACCGACCGGCCCGCCAGCGACCCTGGCGGGCCGGTTGCGTTTCGAGAGGTTCAAACGCTACAATCCCACCACACCCTCGGAGGCGGTCGGATGCCAGAGGTCACGCTGGAGAGCCTTGCCGCGCGTGTAGCGGTGCTGGAAGCGAAGTTGGCCGAGCAGGAATCGGCTCGCCCCCAGAAAGACTGGCGGCAAACGATCGGGATGTTCGCTGACAGTGAGTTAATGGAAGTGTTTGAGGCCGAGTCCGCGGCGATCCGCGAGGCGGAGCGTGAAGCGGCCCGTCGTGGGGATGGCGAGTGATCCTCCTCGACACCGACCACTTGAGCGTCCTGCGTGGCAAACCGTCCGAGCGAAGGACGCGGCTCGTCGGGCGTTTGGCTGAGGCCGGAGCCGAACCAATTGGCACGACCATTGTGACCGTCGAGGAGCAGTTTAGGGGCTGGCTTTCGTCACTCGCCAAAGAACGCCTCTCCCGCCGGCAAGTCGGTCCGTATCACGAACTCCGGCGACTCGTCACCTTCTTCGCGGCCTACCACACGTCGAATACTCGATCCCGGCCGCGGACCTGTTCGACACCTACGACCGGATCCGGATCCGCGCGACCGACCGCAAGATCGCCGCCATCGCCATTGCCTAGAAAGCGCTCCTCCTGACCGCCAACCGGCAGGACTTCGAGCAGGTGCCCGGGCTCCGGTTCGAGAACTGGATGGACTGACCGGCCGCGGTGGGGTACGTCATCCGCTCCCGGACCGTGCGACAGGAGGTAGCCATGTCCCCCGGGCTCGTCGCCGGCATTCTTCTCCTCGCCCCCGCCGACCCGCCGCGCGAGTGGACGCCCGCACATCGGGACGCCGTCGCCCGCTACGGGGCCGCGCTCCTCCAGGCGCGGCGCGACCGCCTCCTCACCGCCGCCGCGGGGTTCGAGAAGGCCGCGAAGGACGACCCCGCCGCGACCGAACCCCTCATGGAACTGGTCCGCCTTTACGGCCGCACCGGCCGCGAGCCGGACGCCGTCCGCGCCGCCCGCACCGTCCTCGAGCGCAACCCGGCCGACACCGACGCCGCCCTCGCACTCGCCCGGCTGCTGTACGGCCTCGGCGAACTGCCGGAAGCGGCGGCCGTCGCGAAGGCCGCGGCGGCCGGGATCGACCCCGCGTCGAAGCCGGAACGGGCGGTCGCCGTGTACCGCGACCTCGGCACCATCCTGGAGAAGTCCGACGACGCGGCCGGCGCGGCGGATGCGCTCGGCAAGGCGCGTGACGTGTTGACCCTCCACCGGAAACGGCTCGTCGTGCCCGGCGGGTTCACGTCGGCGGAAGCGGACGCGGCGCTGGCCGACTGCCACGAGCGCGTCAGCAAGGCGCTCGTCGCGCAGAAGCGATCCGACGCCGCGACCGAGTCGTTCCGGGCGGCGCACGCCGTGTACGCCGACCCGAAGCGGCTCAACGACCACGCCGCCGCCGCACGGCTCGACTGGAACCTCTCGGCCGCGCTCGCCGCGAAAGGCGACACGACGGCCGCGCTGCGGCACCTCGATGTGGTTCTCAAGCTCCGCCCGCAGACCGTCGAACCGTTCGAGCGCCTCGCTGACCTCCTCCGCCAGGCCGACCGCGCGGATGACATCGTGATGCTCCTCCGTGGGCACAGCGCGGCCGGCACGCGGAACCGGTCGGTGCAAGCCGTCCTCGCCGCGGAACTCGCCCGCCGACCCGGCTCGCGGGCCGCGGCGGACGAGTTGTTCACCGACCTCCGAACGGCCACCAACGACGCGAAGATTCTCCGCGTTATAGTCCGCTCCCACGTCCAGAGTGGTCGGGCGCAGCTCGTCCTCGCCGACCTCGACCACTGTTACCTGACGCTGAAGGACCGCGACGACGGCGGGTCGGTACGGGTCGCCGAGCGCGACTCCGCCGCCGAGCGGGCGCGGGTGCTGGGAGAAATCCTCCGCACGGAAGCCGGGTGGGCGAACGCTGTGGTCACCGCCGGGGCCGACGATTTGGGCGCGGGGCGGAAGCACGAGTACGGCACGACGCACGTCCTCGGCGTCCTCGCCGCCCGGCACGGCCGGCTCGACTTGGCCGTGGTGCAATTCCGGCAGGCCGTCGCGGCGGCGCCGCGCGACACGCAGCCGGCCGCCTACGGGGCTCTCATCGACGCCCTGTGGCGCGCACGCAAGCCGGGCGAGGTCGCCGCGGTCTGCCGCGAAGGGCTCCGCGCCGCGGACGGGGTGGCTCCCGCGTACTTCCACTTTCACCTCGCCTACGCCCTAGCGGAGCTCGGCGACGCCGCCGACGCGCTGGCGTCCGCCGACAGGGCCATCACGATGGCCGGCGACTCCGACCGCCTGACCGTCCGCCTCCGCAAGGTCACGGTGTTGAAGGTGCTCGGCCGGTGGGACGAGGCCGTCGCCCTCGCCCGCCGCCTCCTCGACGAGTTCGACACGCCCGCCGACCGCGCGCGGACCCGGTACGCCCTGGCCGGGGCCTACTGGGGCGCGCGGCGCGACGCCGAGGCGGAAGCCGAACTGCGGGCGATTCTCGACCACGACCCGGACCACGCCGCCGCGTGCAACGACCTCGGCTACCATCTCGCCGACCGCGGCCGCAACCTCGAAGAAGCGGAGCGGCTGGTACGGCGGGCGGTGGCGCGCGACCGGCTCGACCGCCGCCGGGCCGGCGAGGCGGAGCCGGACAACCCCGCGTACCTGGACAGTCTGGCGTGGGTGCTGTTCCGCCGCGACAAGCTCCCCGAGGCGCGGGCGCTGCTGGAGCGCGTGTCACGCGTTCCCGAGGGTGCCGCCGACCCGGTGGTGTGGGACCACCTCGGCGACGTGTGCTTCCGGCTGGACGACAAGCCGGCGGCGAAGGCGGCGTGGGAGCGGGCCGCGGCGCTGTATCCGACCGACCACCGCGGCCGCCGCGACGGCCGGCTCGACGAGGTGCGGCGGAAGCTGCGGCGGGTGCCGTGACCGGCGCGTATACTGACGCTTTCGAGCCCCGGGACCGAGGTCGAGGACATGGCGGGTCACAGTCATTACAAGAACATGGTGCGGCACAAGAATGCCGTGGACGCCAAGCGGGGCAAGCTGTTCAGCAAGCTCAGCCGGTACATCATCATCGCCGCCCGGAACGGCGGCGGCGACCCGGCGATGAACCTCAAGCTCCGCTACGCCATCGACAAGGCCCGGTCGGTGTCGATGCCGAAGGAGAACATCGAGCGGGCGATCAAGCGCGGCACGGGCGACCTCGAAGGCGTGGACTACGCCGAAATCCTGTACGAGGGCCGCGCCGCGGGCGGGATTGCCATCCTCGCCGAAATTCTGACCGACAACCGCAACCGCACCGCCGGCGAGATCAAGAAGATCTTCGAGCGGGCGAACGCCGAGGTCGGCAAGCCCGGGTCGGCCGCATACCTCTTCGACCGCAAGGGCTTTTTCGCCGTCGACGCGGCCAAGTACCCGGACGAGGACCGGCTGATGACCGCGGCCTTGGAGGCCGGTGCCGAGGATCTGACGCGGGAAGGGGACGTGTTCGAGATCACCTGCGACCCGTCCAGCTTCTCGGCGGTGCTCGAAGCGCTGAAGGCGGCTGGCGTGGAGCCCGCGGAGGCCGAGGTGAAGTACCTCGCCAAGACGTTGCAGGACGTGGACGTGGAGACTGGCAAGAAGGTAGTGCGCCTCATGGAGG
>DASPHQ010000309.1:0-3540 GCA_035629595.1 Urbifossiella sp.
GGACGTGCTCCTCGCGGAACTGGGGCCGGGTGCGGGCGTCGTCCGCGGCCTGTTCTTCGACAAGCCCCCGGGCCACGGCTGGGCGCTGGCGTGGCACAAGGATTTCACCGTCGCGGTGCGGGCACACGGGCCGCTCGGCCGGTTTCGGAAGCCGACGACGAAGGCCGGCATCCCGCACCTCGAAGCGCCGACAGAACTCCTCTCGCGGATGCTGACGGCCCGCGTCCACCTCGACGACATGAGCGACGAGAACGGCCCGCTCCGCGTCGTGCCCGGGTCGCACCGGTTCGACCGCACCGCCGAGGACGAGCCGCGGCCGCCGGTGGTCGTGCGCTGCCGGGCCGGCGACGTGCTGCTGATGCGGCCGCTGCTAACACACGCCAGCGGCCACTCCGAACCCGGCACCGCGATGCACCGGCGGATCGTCCACCTGGAATGTGCGCCGGCCGGGCAGTTGGCTGACGGGTACGAGTGGCGGGAGTTCTGGTCGCTGACGTGAAGGAAGTTGCCGCTTGCGGCTTCGCGCTGCCCAGCGCAAAGCCGCAAGCGGCAAAGCCCCGAGCCACGACCCTACTTCTTCTTCCGCTTCGGCTTCTCCGCCGGCTCGGGCGCCTTCGGCGCCGGCTTCGCCGCCCGCGGCGCCGTCGCGGACGCCGCCACGACGAAGCCGTGCGGCTTCAGCAGCGGCGCCAGCTGGTCCGCCTGTGCGGACGCCTCCGCGGAATCGACCCGGGCTTGGGCGATGGCCGAGTACCAGAAGCGCTCGCGGTCGCGCGGGGCCAGGGCGTCGGGCTCGGCGCCGAACTCGCGGACCAGCTCGCGGTCGAAGCGCAGCTCCTTCAGCAGGGTCGCGGCCTCGCGCCACGTCAGCCCGCGCGACAGCACCTCGCCGGCCGCGTCGGACACGGTCCGGCCGATGGCGATGTGCAGCAGGCCGCGGAACCGGCCGGCCGCGAGGCCCTCGTCGCGGGCGGTGTCGAGCAGGCGGCGGATTCCCTCCATGCCCACGCTCCGATCGCTCGTCGGTTCGGCCGGCCGGTACGCCGGGGGGGTGATGATCCGGCTCGCGGCGGGAGCCACGACCGGCTGCACGGCCCGATACAGCTCGCCCATTTTACCAGTCCGCCGGAGTTACTCCAGACCCTCTGCCCCACCACCTCTCATCGACCGGCCGCGAACCCCGCCTGACCCCGCAGCCGGCATTAACCCGGAGCGGCACCTTCGGCACCCGGCAGGTCCAGCGCCGCCCGGAGAACCCGGGCGACCGCTTCCGGGTCGTCGGCCGCACACACGGCCGCACTCACCGCCACCCTCCGCATCCCTGCCGCGACCACCGCCGCGACGTTCGCCGGCCCGATGCCGCCGAGCGCGAACGACGGGAGCGACGTTTCCGCGGCCGCGGCGCGAACGAACGCCAGACCGGGGAACTCGTCGAACGTCTTCGTATGTGACGGGTACGTCGGGCCGACACCGAGGTAATCCGCGCCGTCGAGCACGGCCTTCCGCACTTGCTCGATGCTGTGCGTGCTCACGCCGACGAGCACGTCTGGGCCGACGATGCGGCGGGCGTCGGCGACGGGCAAATCGTCTTGCCCCAGGTGAACGCCGTCGGCGTCGACGAGGCGGGCGATGTCGGGGCGGTCGTTGACGACGAACAGTGCGTTCGCCTGCCGCGTCCTGCGCCGCACGTCCCGGGCGCGGGCGATCAGTTCCGCGTCGGGCAGCGTCTTTTCGCGGAGTTGGAACACGGTCGCGCCCCCGGCCGCGGCCTGCGAGATCGTCCAGTCGAGGGCCGCGGCGCACTGCGACCCGGTGAGCAAAACGTACAGCCGGGCGTCGGCGAGCTTGCGGCGGGCGTCGCCACCGCGGACCACGGCGCGCTCGAGGGTGTAGCTGCGGTAGCGGAGCGCCTCCACCGCGCGGGCGAAGCCGGTGCCGAACAGCTTGCCGTACTCCTCGACGCTGCGGAGTGCTTCCTGGAGGCGCTTGAGGTTCACCGCGGCCACCTGCGCCGCCGACGCGCGCTCGTACTCACCGCCGGCGGTCACCCCGGTGCCCACGTCGCCGGGCGTGTCGCGGGCGGCGAGGAGGAGACCGGCGGGAAGTTGCTCCGCCGCCGCGGCCAGCGTGTGACGCAGCTCCTTCACCTGCTCGGTGAGGTAGCGGTCGTTCAGGATGAACCGGCAGTGGTCGTCCAGAACTCGCAGGGCTTCCCGACTACGGTTCAAGTTCGCGTCCAGCACGCGCGCGGCGGCGAGGTCGTCGGCCGAATCGGGGGGCGTGAAGGTGGCCGCCGGTTGCTCCGGGCGGTCGAACGGGTCGTTCACGTCCCCCGTCATGAGGCCGACCAGGCGGCCCGCGTCGAGCCCGGCCGCGGCCGCCGCTCGCTCGAACGCTGCGTCGGCGGTGAGGACGGCGACCAGCAGCGCGTCCGACATGAAGGCCGGGTCGGCCCGGTGGCGGATCGACCAGTCGCGGGCCGTGTCGTACAGGGTTCGCAGGGCGACCACCGGCCCCGGCTCGGCCAGTTGTTCGATCCGCTGCCGCACGGCCGACACGTCGCCGCCGCCGCGGGCGAGGAGTTCGGCGGGCCGGCCTTCCTCCTCGTCGAGCAGCCCGAGAACGTAGTCGGAGAGGCGCACGGCCGCGGAGCCGCGCCGCGCCGCCCACGCGGCCGCGGCGGTCACCGCCCGTTCCACCCCGGGGCTCGCCTGGTGCATCGCCGACTCCTCCCGCGGCCCGGCCCAGCCGGTACAGCCTGATTCTTCGGCACCGGCCGCGTCGGGAATGGCTACCCGATCCCGCCCGCCCGTCCAGTGCGGGCGGGTCGCGGTCGATTGCTAGGGGTACGGACACGCCCACCGTCCGAACTCGTTGCACCACCCCTGCCGGGCGCCGACACGGACGGATCCGTGAGGGCCGGGGGATTGGCCAGGGGACCGGCCATGCCGTCGCCGACCGCACGCCATCGCCGCCCCGCCCGCCTCGCGGTGCTGGTCGTCGGGCTGTTCGTACTCGCCCAGTCGGGCTCCGGCCGCCAGCCCGGCGCCGCGCTGGCGCCGGCCGCACCCCCGCTACCGATCCCCGGGCTGGTACCGGGTCAGCCGGAACCCGCGAAGAACGGCGAGGCGGCCGTACCCGAGTATACCCTCGGCGAGTGCATCGCCATCGCCCTCGAACGGCAGCCGACCCTGCGGGCCGTGCGGTCCAGCCAGGCCGCGTCGGGCGCGGGGATCCAGGCGCTCGACAACATCGGCCGGCTCGGCCAGCTCGTCGCCAAGGACCTGCCGGTCCGCAAGGAGCAGGCCCAGCGCGGGGCGACGGCCGTCGCGGCCGACGTGCAGAAGACGCACAACGAGATCGTCCACGACGTCACCCGGTTGTACTACACCGCCGTCTACGCCCGGCAGGTGGGGCTCATCGCCGAGGACGTGGTCGCCCAGGTCGAGCTGATGACGAAGATCGGCAAGCAGCTGCTCGACGCCGGCGCCCCGAAGATGACCAAGGCCAAGCTCAACGTCATGGAAATCGGGCTGGAGG
>DASPHQ010000310.1:0-4193 GCA_035629595.1 Urbifossiella sp.
GCACCCGGACCTGCCGCCGTGCTCGTTCGACGTGGTGACGATGTGGCACTCGCTCGAGCACGTCCACCGGCCGCTGGCCGTGCTCCGCGAGGCGTTCCGGCTGCTGGTCCCCGGCGGCAAACTGGTCGTGGCGTGTCCGAACATCGAGAGCCTGCCGTTCTACTGGTTCGGGTCGAACTGGTTCGGCCTCGACGTGCCGCGTCACCTGACGCACTTCACACCCAAGACGCTCGGCACGTCGCTCGAAACCGCCGGGTTCCGCCTCGAACGGGTGCAGCTCCTGCGACACTCCGACTGGCTGCGGTCCAGCGCCAAGCTGGCGGCGCGCGACGGCGGCGGGCTGGCGGCGCGGGCGCTGACGTGGAAGCCGGTGGCGAAGGTGGTCGCGTGGCTGTGCTACGTCGCCGGCATGAGCGACTGCATGATGGCCGTGGCCGAGCGGCCGTGACCCGTTCCCTTGACGGCCCTCACCCTGCCGCCTACCGTGAGGGGGGTTGTTCGGACCCTCTACACGAGCCAGCAGCAGGCGGTTCCCAGATGCCGGGTACGTGCGTCGTCGGATTGCAGTGGGGCGACGAGGCCAAGGGCAAAATCGTCGATCTGCTCGGCGACGGGTTCGACTACGTGGTCCGCTACAACGGCGGGGCCAACGCCGGCCACACCGTCGTCGTCCACGGCAAGACGTTCAAGCTCTCCCTCCTCCCGACCGGCGTCATCCGCCCAAACGTCACCTCGGTGATCGGCAACGGCGTCGTCGTGTTCCCGCCGAAGTTCATCGAGGAAGTTGGCACCCTCAAAGCCGGCGGCATCGACCTCGGCGAATCGCTGAAGTTGAGCGACCACGCCCACGTCATCTTCCCGTACCACATGGAGGAGGAGCGGCTGGCCGAGAGCGGCGGCGAGGGGAAGATCGGCACCACCGGCCGCGGCATCGGCCCGTGCTACCAGGACAAGGTCGGCCGCCGGTTCGGCATCCGCGTCGGCGAGTTGTTGCGGCCCGACCACCTGCGCGAGCGGCTGCGGTTCGTGGTGCCGTTCAAGAACCGGTTGATGAAGGTGTACGCCAACGGCCACGCCGACCAGCTCGTACCCTTTAACGCGGACGCCGTAACCGACCAGTACCTCGGCTACGCCGACGCCCTCCGCCCGCACGTCACCGACACGTCGCGGCTGCTGTTGGATGCGTTCGCGGCCGGGAAGAACGTGCTGTTCGAGGCCGCCCAAGGAAGCCTGCTGGATGTCGATCACGGCACCTACCCCTACGTGACGAGTTCGAGCAGTCTGCCGAGCGGCATCTGGGGCGGAGCCGGCGTGCCCGCGAAGAACATCCAGCGGATCATCGGTGTGGTGAAGGCGTACACCACCCGCGTCGGCCGGGGGCCGTTCCCGTCCGAGCTCGACGACGGCCCGACCGGCACCGGGGAACGCATCCGCAAGATCGGCCGCGAGTACGGCACCGTGACCGGCCGCCCGCGGCGCGTCGGGTGGTTCGACTCGGTGGCCGTGCGCTACACCGCGGCCCTCGCCGGGGCAGACGAGATCACGGTGATGTTGCTCGACGTGCTGAGCGGACTGCCAGAGTTGAAGCTCTGCACCGCCTACGACACCGACGGCGATCGGACGACGCACTTCCCGAGCGACGCGTACCAGCTCGAGCGCTGCACGCCGATCTACGAGACGATCCCCGGTTGGACTGAAGACCTGACGGCGGCGCGGAAGCTGACCGACCTACCGGCCGCGGCGCGGCGGTACATCGACCGCGTCGGCGAACTGGTCGGGCTGCCGGTGTCGGTCGTGTCGGTCGGCCCGGACCGGGCCCAAACCATACTCGTGAAGTGAGCGGAGGCATTGGCCGCGAAAAGGCACAAAAGGCACAAAAGACACAAAAATGATTGATCCCTGTGTCTGTCCTTTTTGTGACTTTTGTGCCTTTTTGCGGCCATTCTGCCGGGGCTGCCCATGAGCCACGACCCCGCCGCCTACGCCCGGTCCGTCGGGCTCGACCCGGCGAAACTGCCGCGGCACGTCGCCGTCATCATGGACGGCAACGGCCGCTGGGCGCGGGCGCAGGGCAAGGAGCGCGTCGAGGGGCACGCCCGCGGGGCGAAGTCGGTCGACGAGGTGACCGAGGAGTGCTGCCGCCTCAGCGTCGGGCAACTCACGCTGTACTGCTTCAGCTCCGAGAACTGGAAGCGGCCGAAGCCCGAGCTCGACTTCCTGATGGCGCTCCTCCGGCAGTACCTCCTCCAGGAGCGCGAGAAGATTCTGCGACAGAACATCCGCTTCGCCGTCATCGGCCGCCGTGACGGGATGCCCCCCGAGGTGCTCGCCGAGATCGACGAGAACGCCCACCTGACGCGCGACAACACCGGCCTGACGCTGTGCCTGGCAATCAATTACGGCTCGCGCGCCGAGATCGTGGACGCCGTGAAGGCGCTCGCCGAGCGAGTGAAGCGCGGCGAGCTGGACCCGGCCGCGATCGACGAAGACGCGATTTCTGCGAGGCTGTACACGGCCGGGATGCCCGACCCGGACCTGCTCATTCGCACGGCCGGCGAGATGCGCGTGAGCAACTACCTGCTTTGGCAAATCTCCTACGCCGAGCTGTGGGTGACGCCGCGGTTCTGGCCCGAGTTCGGGGTCGAACTCCTGCACGACGCACTGCGCGACTACGCCCGCCGGGAGCGGCGGTTCGGCGGCCTTTCGACCCCGGGGCCGGTCTGATGCGAACCCGGGTCATCGTCGGCAACATCCTCGCCGCGTTCACCATCGCCCTGCTCATCGGCGACCGCTACATTCACCCGTGGTTCCCCATCCTGTTCGTCGCCCTCGGCTTCATCGGCGTCGTCGCCACACGCGAACTCCTCACCTTGTTCCCCGCCGACATCCGGCCCGACGCCCGCGTGGCGGTCGGCGGTGTGCTCCTCGTGATGGTGGCGAACTGGGTGCCCCGGTTGACCGACGCGGTGCCTTGGTCGCTCGCCGTGCTGGCGGCGTTCGTGGCCGTGTTACTGATCGCGGTGCTCGTCGAAATGGCCCGCTTCCGCGAACCCGGCGGCATCGTCCCGCGTCTCGGCTTGGTCGTGTTCGCCGCGGCGTACCTCGGCCTCCTCGGCAGCGCCTTCGCGCAGCTGCGCTGGGTCACGCCCGACCCCGTCCGGTCGAGCTGGCTGCTGGCGCTGGCGATCTTCATCCCCAAGGGGGCGGACACGGGGGCGTACTTCGCCGGGCGGGCGTTCGGGCGGCAAAAGATGTCGCCGGTGCTGAGCCCGAAGAAAACGTGGGAAGGGCTGGTCGGCGGACTGGCGTGGGCCGCCGCGACCGCTGCCGGATTCGACTACCTGGCCGGGGGGCTGTTCGGCGCGGGTATGATGGAAGCGGTGGCGTTCGGCGTAATCGTCGGTGCGGTGGGCGTGCTCGGCGACCTGGCCGAGTCCCTCGTCAAGCGCGACGGCCGGGCGAAGGACGCCGCCACCAGCATCCCCGGCTTCGGCGGCCTGCTCGACGTGGTCGATTCCGTCCTCTTCGCCGCCCCGGTCGCGTACCTGTGGTTCGCCCTGTCGCAGCATCTGAACCCCGCCCGGTAACCGTCATGGCCGACACCGCCGTCACCCGCACCGTCACCCTCGACAGCCGCGAGGAGGCCGTGCTGCTGTTCGGCCCGCGCGACCAGTACCTCCGCACCGTCCGCGACGCGCTGAAAGTCAAGGTGGTGGCCCGCGGCGACCTAATCCTCCTCGAAGCCGCGACGACCGAGCCCGTGGACCAGGCCGAGCGCGCTTTCCAGCAGTTGCGCGTGGTGCTGCGGAAGCACGGCAAGCTGACGGCCGAGGACGTGCGGACGGTGGTGGAGGTCGTGCGCGGCCCGACCGACCGCGGCGCCGGCTCGGCCGTGACGGTGATGGAGAGCGGCCGCCACCTCCGCCCCCGCACCGACGGCCAGGGCCGCTACGTCCAGGCGATGAAGACGCACGACATGGTGATCTGCGTCGGCCCCGCCGGCACCGGCAAGACGTACCTGGCGGTCGGGATGGCGGTGAGCCTCTTGCGGGCCGGGCAGGTGAAGAAGCTCGTGCTGGTGCGCCCCGCGGTGGAGGCCGGCGAGCGGCTCGGTTTCCTTCCCGGCGACCTGGCGGCGAAGGTGAACCCGTACCTCCGCCCGCTGTTCGACGCCCTGAACGACATCATGGAGG
>DASPHQ010000311.1:0-2376 GCA_035629595.1 Urbifossiella sp.
CGTCGCCGCCGGCCGCCTGCTCCGGCGCCATGTACCCGGGCGTCCCGAGGACCGCCCCGTCCCGGGTCAGGGCGGTGGCGGCGGGGTCGAGCCGCTTGGCCAGTCCGAAGTCGGCGATCTTCGGGCCGCTCGGGCCCAGGAGGATGTTGCCCGGCTTGAGGTCGCGGTGGACGACCCCAGCGTCGTGGGCGAACTGCACGGCCCGGGCGACGGCGCGGACCAGTTCGGCCGCCTCTCGCGGCGGGAGGGGGCCGGCCGCCAGCCGCCGGTCGAGCCCGCCGCCGGGGACCAACTCCATCGCCAGGAGCGCCACCCCGTCGTGTTCCCAGGCCGCGTGGACGGCGACCACGTTCGGGTGGCGGAGGCGGGCGGTGACCGCGGCCTCGGCCCGGAACCGGGCCCGTTCTTGCGGGCCGGCCCCCGCGCGGAGGACCTTCAGGGCGACGGGCCGGCCGGTGGTGATCTCGCGGGCTTCGTACACGACCCCCATGCCGCCGCGACCGAGAACGGCGACGACCTCGTACCCCGGGACGACCGGCCCCCCGCCGCCGGGCGTCTCGTCCCACTCGGCCATCGCCGCGCCGTCGCTCATCGCCCCCTCCGCGCCCTGGTCGGGATTCTACCGCGCCGCCTCCGAATCCTCGACCCGGACCGGCGGCCGCGGGGTGTCACCGGCGGCCGGCGGGTTTTTCGAGGAGTCCGCCGACACTTCGGAGCCGGCCGGGGTAGTTCCTCGGTAGGGGGCCGCCGCTCGGTGTTTCGACACATTTCGCGACGACGGGTAGCAGACCAGGTGAGGGGTATACCGCACGCGAGCAGGAGGTCCGGATGGAGGTCGAGTTGTGGCTCGTCGGGCGGCTCAAGCCGTACCCGCAGAACCCCCGGCACAACGACGCCGGGGTGGACGCCGTCGCCGCGTCGATCAAGGCGTGGGGCTTCCGCCAGCCGATCGTCGTGGACAAGGCTGACGTGCTCATCGTCGGTCACACCCGGTACAAGGCGGCGCTCAAACTCGGGCTGGCGGAAGTGCCGGTCCACGTCGCACGCGGGCTGACGCCGGAGCAGGCCCGGGCCTACCGGATCGCCGACAATCAGACCGCGACGCTGTCGGCCTGGGACGACGGTCTGCTCGCCCAGGAACTGGCCGCGCTGCAGGCGGCGGACTTCGACCTCGCCCTCACCGTGTTCGCCGCCCGCGCCCTGCTGTGGAGGCGGCTCGGGCGTGGGCGGCCGAACTCCTCCTCCGGGCGGTGTACGGCACCCCGTCGGTGGCCGCCGCCGAGTTCGAGGAGCTGGCGACCTGGGGGCGGGCGAACGAGGCACGTTTGCGGGGCTTGGCGGACGAGGACGGTCTGGTGCCGCTCGGGGACAGGAGCGGAGCGGTACTCGACGAGGTGCTGGCACGGCTGATCCGCGGGCCGCGGTGGCCGGGGGCGGGGGAGGCGGCCGAGGTCGTGCGGGGCGGCTGCGGGCGCGGTTCAGCGGGTGTGAGGGATGAAGTTCCGGGGCCGGGTCGGGCGGCTGGCGGCGGCCCTGGTCGGTCGGGGTGGGGACCACCCGGCCTCCGTCGTGGTGTGGGTGCCGGCCGGCGGGGATGCGGACAGCCGGCCGCCGGGGGTGTACCAGACGGCGGAAGTCATCGACGTCGTGTACGGGGGACGAGCCGAGTCCGAGTCTGCGAGCCCGAGTGCAGGAGCAGGTGGCGTCGGCGGCGCTGGAGATCGTACTCGGCCCGGAGGTCGTCCCCCCCGGCCGCCGACGCCGGGTGGTCCGACGCCGCCGAGGCCCAGACCCCAGGAGGCGTGGGTGAGCGCGCGACGGTCCCGGCTCGGCCGACTGCGGGCGGCCGTCGCAGCGGTTGCGGCCGCCGTCACCGACCCGGCCGACGGCTCCGTGGCCCTCAACGGCGACGGCACCGTCAGCTACGCCCCGGACGCAGGGTATGTCGGCACCGACACGTTCACCTACACCGTGTCCGACCGACACGCCGGTCGCGCCGGCGCCGGAACCGCCGCTCACACCGAGCCCGACGCCCACGCCCCGCGCGACGCCCGTCCCGCCCGCATTGCAGCCGGCCTACGTCGTCGGTGCGGACACGACCGGCGGGCCGCGGCTCACTGTCTTTGACATGGACGGGTCGGTCCGGTTCAACCTGTTCGCGTTCGAGGAGTCGTTCCGCGGCGGCGTCACCGTCGCGCTGGCCGACCTCGACGGCGACGGGGTGAACGACCTGATCGCCGCGCCGGGCAAGGGCGGCGTCCACCTCGGCTGACGCGCGCCCCGACGCGCGTCGTTCCGGCGAGTCTCATTGTGTCCACGGAATCCCCCACCGGTTCCCCGGGCGCATTGAGTCGGCCGGACGAAAGTACGTGAGAG